>CALKOE010000348.1 GCA_938091985.1 uncultured Acidimicrobiales bacterium
GATCCAGTGATGTCAGTTACCCAGCCGCCGGAGGAGTTCCGTGGCTGAGTCGCACTCATCGAACAAGGTACCCACATGGGCTTCGGTCCCGCGCAATGGTTCCATCATCGGAACCCGCCGCAGGGCATCGGTGCCGACGTCGAACACCAAAGAATCCCAGTTGGCAGCCACGACCGAATCGGGAAAGCGCTGCAGACAGCGACCTCGGAAGAAGGCACGGGTGTCGTGGGGTGGCTCGGTGCAGGCGAGGAGTGCATCGTCGTCGTCGACGATGGTTTCGAGGCCGACTCTTGCCGCCAGAGACTTCTCCGGGCGCATGTCGCTGTATTGGATGTCCATTGCCCGCAGTCGTGAATCGGACCAGGCAAGATCGTGACGCTCCCGGTAGCCGTTGATCAATCGGTACTTGGCGACCCAGTCGAGCTGCGTGGCCAAGGTCATGGGGTCGTCTTCGAGCGCGGCGAGCACGCTCTCCCATCGCTCGAGGACCTCGAGCGCGACATCGCCGCCCACATTGTCGGTGCCGTGAGCTTCGACGTACTTCTTCGACTGGTCGAGAAGTTCCCATTGGACTTCGAGGGCGGTGACCGTCGTGCCGTCGTCGAGTTCGAGTGCCTGGCGAAGCGACATGTCGTGCGACACCTGCCGCAGTGCCGGCACCGGCGTGCGGAAGGTGAACTCTCTGGTGAACGCGTCGTCTTCGGTGAGCGCAAGAATCAGTGCTGTTGTGCCGACCTTCAGGAAGGTGGCGACCTGCGAGGGGTTCGCATCGCCCACGATGACATGGAGGCGTCGGTACTTGCGGGCGTCGGCGTGGGGCTCGTCGCGGGTGTTGATGATGGGACGCTTGAGCGTGGTCTCGAGACCCACTTCTTCCTCGAAGAAGTCGGCGCGTTGGGTGAGCTGGAAGTCGACCTCGTCGGTTCGCATCCCCGGAACCTCGGCACCGACCTTGCCGGAGCCGGTGTAGATCTGGCGCGTGATGAAGTGGGCGGTCGCCCGATTCACGATCCGGCCGAACGGGGTCGACCGGTCGACGAGATAGTTCTCGTGGCAGCCGTAGCTGTTGCCCTTGCCATCGCTGTTGTTCTTGTAGAGCACCAGCTCCTCGCCGGGCGGGAGGAGGTTGACGGCGGCCTTCATCGAGCGGATAGCGATGAGTTCTGCCGCTCGGTCGTAGAGCACGATCGATCGAGCGTCGGCGCATTCCGGAGTGCTGAGTTCTGGGTGGGCGTGGTCGACGTAGTAGCGGGCACCGTTGGTGAGGACGGCATTGACCAGGTGAGTCTCGACATCGGGCGGCATGGCCCCCGTGGGTGCGTAGCCGCGCGCATCCATGCCCGGGGTTTCGTCGATGAAGTCCCAATGCACTGATGGATGGTTGCTGTCGGTGCGGTAGCCGGCGTCGTAGAGATACGCGTTGATCAGCACCGACGACGCAGCGATCGGATTGGGTTCATCTGTGCCGTTGTGGACGATTCCGTACTCGGTTTCGATGCCGAGCGTCTTGGGGATAGCCATCGAGCGCGACCCTAGCCCGCAGCCAACTCCGACCAGCACCGCATCGCTTCGTCGGCGATGACGCCGATTCCCGATCTACTGCTCAGAGGATCTGGGAGAGGAAGAGCTTGGTCCGCTCCTCCTGAGGATTGGTGAAGAAGTGCTCAGGTGTGCCGACCTCGACGATCTCGCCACTTGCCATGAACGCGACCCGGTCGGCGACCGCTCGGGCGAATCCCATCTCGTGGGTGACGACGATCATCGTCATGCCCGATTCGGCAAGGTCCTGCATGGCATCGAGCACCTCTTTGACCATCTCGGGGTCGAGCGCCGAGGTGGGCTCGTCGAACAGCATCACCTTGGGTTCCATGGCGAGCGCACGGGCGATGGCGACCCGCTGCTGCTGACCACCCGAGAGCTGTCCCGGGAACTTCTTGGCCTGCTCGGGGATCTTGACCATCTCGAGGAGTTCCATCGCGGCTTGCTCTGCCTCGGCCTTGGGCTTCTTGCGGACACGGCGGGGTCCGAGGGTGATGTTGTCGAGCACGGTCATATGGGGGAACAGGTTGAAGGATTGGAAGACCATGCCGCACTCCCGGCGGATCTCCTGGATGTTGCGGATGTCCTTGGTCAGTTCGACGCCATCGACGATGATCGTGCCGTTGGTGTGTTCCTCGAGGTGGTTCACACACCGAATGAGCGTCGACTTGCCCGAGCCGGACGGGCCGATGACGACGAGCACCTCCTGCTTGCCGACGACCAAGTCGATGTTCTTGAGCGCCTGGAAGTCACCAAAGAACTTGTCGACCCCTTGCACCGTGATGATTGGTTCGCCGGTCCCGCCGGCAACGGTGGCCGCGGTGTTGAGCGAGGTCGAACCTGCAGTTGCGTTGTCATCTGTTTGGTCGCTCATCGTGTTCCTACTCCGAGTCGGGTTTCGAGACGTTGTGCAGCCCGTGACATGGAGAAGCACAAGGTCCAGTAGATGGTTCCCACGAAGGCGTAGGCCTCTGGGACGTAGCCCTGGTTCACGAACTCCGGACGAGCCAACACGACGTCGACAATGCCCAGCAGCTCCTGCAGGCCGATGATGACCAGCAGCGAGACGTCCTTCAGCAGCGAGATGAACTGGCCGATCAACGCTGGGATCGAGTTGCGCAGCGCCTGCGGAAGCACAATCTGTCGGGTGATGGTGAAAGGCGAGAGACCCAGGGCCTTGCCGGCCTCGATCTGCCCGGCTGGGACCGATTGCAGTCCACCGCGTACGACCTCGGCGACGTAGGCGCCGGAGAAGAGGGTGATCATGATGATCGCGCGGAAGATCGGCCCCGGGATGTTCGCGTCGGGTGGGAACAGGAAGCGGATGGCGAACTGGCCCATGAAGAGCAGGCTGATGAGGGGCACGCCGCGGATGAGTTCGATGTACCCGACTGCCAGTGGTCGGATCAGCGGGAAGGTCGACCGTCGCGCGAGGGCCATGATGACGCCGACCGGGAAGCTCAGCGAGACCCCGGCAAAGGCCACGACGATGGTGAGTAGCAGCCCACCGAACTCGTCGATGTTGGATGGTGTGAAGTTCGTGATGAGCCCGAAGGCCAGGAAGGTCAGCGCCAGCAGGATCCAGCCGGATCGGCGACGAACGACGGGGGGCATTCGGCGTCCGAGCTGGCCGCCCACCCACAGCACGCCGCCCGCGCCGGCCGTGAGCAGCGTCGGGGTGATCGTGCGGGTCATCGAGAGGATGAACACGATGCCGACCAGCGGTCCGCCGATCATCGCGAGCCGCGCTCCGAGCCGCATCGGGGGCGATTCCTCGTTGTAACCGAGCCCGGTCCCGATGCCCATCGCGAGCACGGCCGTGTAGATGCCAGCCCACAACATCTCATAGGAGATCCCGGTACGCCGGAAATCCTTGCCCACCATGTAGAACTCGAGTGGGCCGTTGTAGATGACTTCCCAGCGGGCCGTGATGAAGACGTAGTTGAACGTCTTGATCAGCACGAAGAGGATGACCGCGCCGAAGAGCACGGTAAGGATCGAGTTCTTCGTGTCCTTGAAGAGGTTGTCCCGGAGGACGCCGCGCACGCCCGTGCCAGCGCCACGGCGGGGCGGGGCGTCGGCAGCGATCGGCGTGTGCATATGCCCTCCGCCTCCGTACAGCCCGGGAGGAGTTTGTCCGTCCTGGGCCATCAGCGGGACTCCAGTGACAGTCGGCGGTTGAAGTAGTTGGCGATCAGTGAGATGCCCAGACTGAAGGTCAGGTAGCAGAACATCAAGATGATCAGCGCCTGGAGCGCCGGTGTGGCGTTGTTCGTCACCCGCCCGAAGATCGATGTGATCTCCACATACGAGATGGCGACGGCGAGCGATGAGTTCTTGGTGATGTTCAGGTACTGGCTGGCCAGCGGCGGGATCATGATCCGGAAGGCCTGGGGCAAGATGATGAACCGGTAGCGCTGAAACGTGGAGAGCGCGATGGCCTGCGCCGCCTCAGCCTGCCCCTTGTGGATCGCCTGGATCGACCCTCGCACGATCTCGGCGACGTGGCTTGCGGTATAGAGAACCAGCGCGATGGTCAGGCCGATGTAGGGCGGGAAGATGTTCATCCCGCCCTCGATCTGGCGGCCATTCTCGGCGATGACCGAGGGCTCGTACGAGAGCGCGTTTCCCGCCGCGTAGTGGCCGATGGCGAGCGCGATCAGGAACACAATAAAGCCGTAGAGACCGCTCCGTGAGGGCTGGCCGGTCTCCTCGTTGACCTTGCGCCGCCACAGGTTGACGCCGACCACGGCGATGAGTCCGATGCCGACGAAGCCCAGGAACGTGAGGAGGCTCGCATCGGGGTTGAACCACGGGATACCGATGCCGCGGTTCGAGATCACGAAGGAGTCGAACGGGGTGACCTCTTCGCTGATCTGCGGAAGGTTCAGAAGGATGATCACCAGATAGGTGATGAAGATCCAGAGCAGCACGGGGATGTTGCGGAAGACTTCGACATAGATGGTGCCGACGGCCCGCACGAGCATGTTGTCGCTCAGGCGCATGACGCCGATGACCACGCCAAGCGCCGTGCACAACGGGATGCCGATGACGATCACTCGGAGGGTGTTGAGGTACCCGGCCCAGTAGGCCTTGCGAATCGAGTAGTCGGCGCTGTCGGCGAGGCCCGGAATGGCGAAGCGGGCTTGGTTGCCGAGGAAGTCGAAGCCGGTGGGCAGACCGGAGTCCTCGAGATTCGTGATCGCGTTGTCGTAGAGGCGGTAGAGCGCGTAGCCGACGACGCCCACGACGGCGAATTGGAACACCCAGCGCAGCACGCGCACGTCGCGATAGAACGGCGGCTTCGTCGGGGTGTGGATCTCTTGCTCGACGACGGTCAAGGAAGCTCTTTCAGAGGTGAATCCGGCGAGAACCGAGAGACAGGGCCGGAGCCCTGCCCCTCGGTTCGTTCGCAGACTTCAGGTCAGAAGACCTGGACCGGTATTAGTTGACCGGGGGTCCGTAGAGGATCCCGCCCGTCGTGTACAGCTGGTTGACGCCCTCGGGGATCCCGAGCGGGCCGATGTTGCGGTCGTAGATCTCCTGGTAGTTGCCCACCGCTTCGATGATCCGGACTGCCCAGTCGGTCGTCGGGAACGCAAGGCCCGACTCTTCGTCGTTGAGGAACTTGGCAATGGCGCCGTTGTCGCTGTCGACGAAGTCCTGGACGTTCGTCGAGTCGATGCCGAACTCCTCGGCGTTGAAGGTGGCGAAGACGGTCCACTGGACGACGTCGAAGAAGTCGTCGTCGCCTTCACGCGTCGCCGGGCCGAGGGGCTCCTTCGACATCGTGTCGTCGAGGATGGTCACGTCGCCGTCGTAGGTCGCCTTGAACGAGGCGAGACCCGACTTGTCCGTGACGTAGCCGTCGCAGGCGCCACTCGAGAAGTTCGAGGTGACTGCGGCCTCGTCAGCGACGTTCAACGGCTCGTAGCTGATGCCGAGGTTGTCGAAGTAGATCTCGAGGTTGATCTCGGTGGTGGTACCGGTCTGCACACAGATGATCGTGCCGTCCATGTCAGCGACCGAACCGAAGCCGGAGTCGGAGTTCACGAGCATGCCCGCACCGTCGTAGAAGGTGGTGGCGGCCCACTGCAGGCCCAGGGCGCCGTCTCGCGACGAGGTCCAGGTGCCGTTGCGGATGAGGACGTCGATGTCGCCCGACTGCAGAGCGGTGAAACGAGTCTCGGCGGTGAGGTCGGTGTATTCCACGGCATCGGGATCGTCGAGCAGCGCGGCTGCGACGGCCCGGCAGTAGTCGACATCGAGGCCGGTGTAGTTGCCATCGGCATCGACGTTGGAGAACCCGAGCAGCTGGCCGTTGACGCCGCACTTGAGGACGCCACGGTCGATGATGGTCTGGATGGTGTCGCCGGCGTCCTGCACGAGGTCGACGGTGTCATCATCGTCGCCGCCGGTGTCGTCGTCGTCGCTGTCTCCGCCAGTGCCGGTGGTGTCGTCCGGTGTGGCATCGTCAGAGCTGTCGTCGTCGCCGCAGGCGGTTGCCAGCAGCGCAATGCTAAATAGAACGGCAAGAAGCCGCAGTGTCCAATGCTTTCGCATTTTCCCTCCATATGTTCCCTGATTTGGGTGCCGTGACACTACAAGCCGAAGCGTCCCCTGCAGCCCTTGGCCCAAAATCCGACAGTGCGCATTCAGCTGCGAGAAACAGTTCGGCCCGTGATTGCAGGGCAGAACAATGTTCGCTACGGGAAGATTCCGCGGAGCCCGTAGACCGACTGCAGCAGGGTCGCGGCCTCTATATAGGCCGCTTGACGACGCGTGCAGCCGTGTTCGGTTCGGCGTATCGCGACTCGGTCGGCGGCCTCCCACATGGCATCTCGGAGGCGAGCGTCGACATCGTCGGCGCTCCAGCGGTCGCTGGTCTTGTTCTGGACCCACTCGTAGTACGACACACCCACGCCGCCGGCGTTGGCCAAGATGTCGGGGATCACATGGACGCCCCCATGCTCGAGTACGGCAGATGCTTCGGCCGTGATCGGCCCGTTGGCGGCTTCCAGAATCACCTGTGCACGAATCGAGTCGACGTTCCTGGCGGTGATCTGCGCTTCGAGGGCGGCAGGAACCAAGACATCGACCTCCAGGCCGAAGAACTCCTCGACCGTGATCACGTCGGCGGCCGGGTAGTCGATCACTGCGCCGGTCTGGCCGACATGGGTCAGCAGCTTCGACACGTCGAGCCCGGCCGGATCGTGCACGACGCCCGTCACGTCGGCGATCGCGATGATTCGCATGCCGAGCTCTTCCATGGCGAGCGCAGCATGGGAGCCGACATTGCCGAATCCTTGGATCGCCGCGGTCTGGCCGTCGAGTGAGCGGTCGAACTCGCCGTAGAGGTGGCGCAGCGCGTAGGCCGCTCCCCTGCCAGTGGCGCTCTCTCTCCCGAGGCTCCCGCCGAGTTCGACTGGTTTGCCGGTGACCACCCGACGGGCGTTCTGGCGTTCACCGGGGCCGCGGCTGTTGAGGTAGGTGTCCATCATCCAGCCCATGGTTCGTGCGTCGGTGCCGACGTCGGGGGCAGGA
>CALKOE010000349.1 GCA_938091985.1 uncultured Acidimicrobiales bacterium
CGCCTCGACCACGTCGGTGCCGGGGAAGAACTCGCCGAGGGGCGGGAGATCGTTGACCGAGTCGAGACCCAAACGCTCGAGGAATGTCGGTGTCGTTCCGTAGAGCACGGCTTGCCCCGGACCGGGGTCGCGGGCCACCTCGTCGACATAGCCCCGCTGCTGCAGGGTTCGCATCACGCCGTCGACGTTGACGCCTCTGATCGATGCAATCTGGTTGCGCGAGACAGGCTGCTTGTAGGCCACGACAGCCAAGGTCTCGAGCGCTGCGGCCGAGAGACGAGACGACTGCCCGTCGAGCACGAAGCGCTCGACGTAGGGAGCCTGCTCCGACGCGGTCTGATAGCGGTACCCACCGGCAACGCGGGCGAGCACGAACCCGCGACCCTCGACCTCGTATTGGTGCGCCAACTCGTCGAGCGTCTCGACGACCTCGTTGACCGATGCACCGACCAGCTGGGCGAGAAGCTCAGGCGGAAGCGGCTCCTCGGCAACGAGCAGAATGGCTTCGAGCGCGGGGGGAATGTGTTCGGCGACCATGGCTAACCCTCGTAGGTGTCGATCGAGATGCCGTCGGCCGACAGGGCGTCGTCGCCGACCCACACCACCGTGATGTCGCCGAAGTTCCCGGGTTGTTCGAGCTCGACTGCGCCCTGCTTGAAGAGTTCGAGGACGGCAAGAAACCGCACCACGACTTCGATGCGATCCACGAGCCCGGAGGTGAGCTCCCGAAAGGTCAGGCGACCCACTCGAGGCAGCTCGTCGACGAGTTCCTCGACCGCTTCGGCCACCGTGACCTTGATCGGTGTGACGTGGGAGAGGTCGACCCGCACGATCGGCTTCGGGGCCGTGGCCTTGAGGTACGCGGCCCGCAGGTCTTCGGGGGTGGTGTTGTCGAGAAGATCGGGCGCCAAACCGACGAACCGGTCCTCCACGGGCCCGACGCGGCGGGCGTAAGAACGAGACGCATGGGCGGCGAGCTTTCGCAGCACCAGCGCGGCGTCCTTGAAGGTCTTGCACTCAACGAGGCGAGCCAGGAGCAGATCTCGCTCCTCCCACAGCCCGAGTTCGTCGTCGAGGTCGACCTCGATGTCGTCGGGAAGGAGACGCCGGGCCTTCAGCTCGACCAGTGTGGCCGCGATCAGCAGAAACTCGGTGGCGACTTCGAGATCGAGTCGGTCCATCTTGTCGAGCTCGACGAGGTAGGCATCGACGATCTCCGAGAGGTTGATCTCGTACAGATCCACCTGCTCCCGAAGGATCAGGTGCAAGAGAAGATCGAAAGGTCCGTCGAAGACCGATGTGTGCACCTCATACGACATTCAGGTGACCCTAGACGGCAGAAACCCGAGTGCGATGGTCCTGCCGGGGGCCTTCTAGGTTGACGGCGTGACCTCCGCCTCGATCGCCTGGTTTCGCCGCGATCTCCGCCTCCATGACAACCCTGCGTGGGCTTCGGCCACCGCCGCCGATGCGACAACCGCGCTCGTGGTGATCGAGCGTCCGCTCCTCGACGCCGCCGGCCGCTTTCGACGGGAGGCGTACCTCCACGCGCTGCACGCGCTCGACCGCGAGCTCCGCGACCTCGGCGGCTGTCTGCGAGTCGAGATCGGGCGGCCGGAGGAGATCGTGCCCCGCGTTGTCCGCGAGACAGGGGCCGAGACCATCCACGTCAACGCCGACGTCACACGATGGTCTCAACAGCGCGACGATGCCGTTGACCAGGCACTTCAGCACTCTTCCCTGCCAAACCTCACCCGGTCGTGGGGCACGCTCGTGCGTCCGCCGGGGTCGGTGCTGACCAAGGCCGGCACGCTGTCTCGCGTCTTCACACCGTTCTACAACGCGTGGGAGAAGGTCCCGATCGACGCGCCCGCAGTTGCGTCGGCCGCCCGCGTCGCGGCGACGACATCGGCTCCGCTCCCTGACGTCGACGGAACCCCACCGCCCGAGTCCGAGATCGTCCTCGCTCGCACGATCGAGCGGGCGGACGACTACCCGACCGAGCGCGACGTGCCCGGATCGGACGGCACGACAGAGCTCTCGGTGGCGCTCCGCTTCGGCACGTTGTCGGCTCGACATGTGGCGCGCACGCTCGAGGGCCGGGGCGCCGGGGCTGCTGCCGTGGTTCGCCAGCTCGCCTGGCGAGACTGGTACGCCCACACCACCCTTGCCCGCCCCGACATCGACCGAGTCGCTCTGCGACCCGAGTACGACGCCATCCCGTGGGAGGTGGGCGCCGATGCCGATCTCGCGTTCGCCGCATGGGGCGCCGGACGAACCGGCTACCCGATCGTCGATGCCGGCATGCGCCAACTCGCCGAGACCGGATGGATGCACAATCGAGTGCGGATGATCACCGCGTCGTTCCTGGTGAAGGATCTCCTCATCGACTGGCGCCGGGGCGAGCGATGGTTCCGCCACCTCCTCGCCGATGGCGACATCCCACAGAACGCGGGCAACTGGCAGTGGATCTCCGGCACCGGCCCCGACGCTGCGCCCTACTTTCGGATCTTCAACCCCACCGCCCAGAGCCGCCGCTTCGATTCCGCTGGCAGCTACATCCGCCAATGGGTTCCCGAACTGCGAGGCCTCGACAGCCGCGGCATCCACGAACCGAGCTCTGTGGCTCCGCTCGACCTGGCGGCCGCGGGCATCACACTCGGTGCCGATTATCCATTTCCGATCGTCGACCACGCAGCCGCCCGAGACGAGACGCTCAGGGTCTACAAGCACGCACTCGAAACAGCGCGGGAGAAATGACCGGCAGATTGTTGCGGCGGCCGTACTATTCGTCCCCATGACTCGCGTCTTCTCCGGCATCCAACCCACGGGCGAACTCCACCTCGGCAACTACCTGGGCGCGATCCGCAACTGGGCCCGGATGCAGCACGAGACCGACGCGATCTTCTGTGTCGTCGATCTCCACGCGATCACCGTGCCGAAGGCACCTGGCGAGGTCGGCCGCGAATCGCTGCGCCTCGCCCAGCTCTTGATGGCTGCCGGCCTCGATCCGGAGGTCTGCACCCTTTTTGTGCAGAGCCATGTGCGAGAGCACACCGAAGGCGCGTGGTTGACGCAGTGCAGCGTGTCGTTCGGTGAACTCAGCCGCATGACGCAGTTCAAAGACAAGTCCGACCAGCACGACTTCATCTCGGGTGGCCTGTTCACCTATCCCGCGCTCCAGGCAGCCGACATTCTCCTCTACGACACCGAAGAGGTGCCCGTGGGCGAAGACCAGCGCCAACACATCGAGATCACCCGTGACATCGCGGAGCGATTCAACTCCCGCTACGGCGACACATTCGTGCTCCCTCAGGCCGTTGTTCCCAAAGCGGGCGCACGGGTGATGGATCTTCAACGCCCCCAGTCGAAGATGTCGAAGTCGCTCGACTCGCCGAAGGGCACGGTCGGCCTGCTCGACGAACCGAAGCAGATCGCCAAGAAGATCAAGAGCGCGGTCACCGACAACGACGGAGAGGTGCGCTTCGACATCGCCGAGAAGCCGGGGGTGTCCAACCTGTTGTCGATCCTCGGCGCGGCGACCAATAGCGATCCCAAGACACTCGCCGACGAATACGAGCAATACGGCCAGCTCAAGGTCGACACTGCCGACGCGGTCGTCGCTCTGATCGAACCGCTGCAGGAGCGCTTCCGCGAGCTCGAAGGCGACCCCGCCGAGACAGCCCGCCTTCTCAAGCTCGGCGCCGACAAGGCCAGGGCCATCGCCGGTCCTGTCCTCGCTCGGGCGAAGGCCAACATCGGACTC
>CALKOE010000350.1 GCA_938091985.1 uncultured Acidimicrobiales bacterium
CGACTACAACCTCTACGAGGGCACCGAGATCGTCGGCGGCCCGACCCACGTCTTCTCGCGGGGTGAGTTGGTCGTCGAGCACGGCGAGGTCGCGGCCGAACGAGGTCGGGGTCGCTATCTGGCGCGCCAGCGACCGCTCGAACCCAAGCCGAGCGCCGGATGACCGAAATCCCGCTCGGCGTGCACCTCGGCGAGCGCCTGACGCTCGACCAAACCTGGTGGCAGGCCGAGTTCGCCGACACCCACGGCTTCGAGTCGGTCTGGGTCGCCGAAGGACGATTGGCGCGTGATGGCATCGTCCCGGCGGCGGTCATCGCCTCGCGAACGAAGCGGGTCGGAGTGGCCACGGGCGTCGTCAACAACAAGAGTCGCAACGCTGCGCTCATGGCCGTCACCTTCAAGACGATCGACGAGATCGCGCCCGGTCGGGCGATCCTCGGAATCGGTGCCTGGTGGGAGCCGATCGCTTCGAAGGTCGGCACGCCGGTCGAGCGACCCGTCACCGCGATGCGGGAGTACGTCGGAGTGCTTCAGTCGTTCTTCCGCAACGAGCTGGTGAACTTCTCCGGTGACTTCGTACACATGGACGGTGTCCGGTTCGACAGCATGTATCACGAGAACAAGGCGATCGACGTGCCGATCTACTTCGGCTCGGTCGGACCCCAGATGCTGCAGCTGGCCGGCGAGATCAGCGACGGAGTGAACCTCGACTTCCTGCTCCCGGTGTCGTATCTCGAGGGCGCGCTCGCCGCGATCGGCAAAGGCCTCGCGAAACGCACCGACGGACGCGAGAAGATCCACGTCACACAGATCATTGCGTGCAGCGTCGATGACGACGACCCCGATGGAGCGGTCGATGCCTGTCGAGCCTTCCTCACCCAGTACCTGATGCAACAGCCCCACATCGCCGAGCACTGCGGTGTCGAGCCGGAGCTGGTCGATCGGATCAAGGAGGTCGCCGGCTGGCCGGCGACGCCCGATGATGTTCGGCGGGCGATGCGCCTCGTGCCGACCTCGCTGGTCCATGAAGTCACGGCGTGCGGCCGGGCCGGTCAGGCGTATGAGAAGCTCTGCGAGTTCCACGAGGCCGGGGTCGAGCTTCCATTGATCTCCACTCACGGTGACAAGGAACAGACCCTTCTTGCGCTGGCCGCCGCGGCCGGGAGAGGCTGAGCGCGAATGGACTCTCCCTACGGTGTCGCCGCGATCCAACTCCGACCGACAGCCGACAGAGCGCAGAACCTGCGTGAGGCCGGCGAGCTCATCGATGAGGCGGCAGCGCTCGGCGCCGAGCTCGTGGTTCTGCCCGAGATCTTCTCCGCACCTTTTGTGGCGGCCGAGGTCGACCCGACCTACTTCGAGTGGGCGGAGGCGCTCGACGGCGCGTCGAATGCGATGGTCGCAGAGCGGTCGGCCGCACACGGGATCACGATTGTTTCTTCGATCTTCGAGGCCAGCGCAACTCCCGGGGTCCACCACAACACCGCGAGCATCTTCGTGAACGGCGAGGTGGCCGTGCACTACCGCAAGTCACACTTGCCGTTCTCCAACGGTTTCCCCGAGAAGTACTACTTCCGTCCGGGCGGCACCCCGCCACCGGTGGTCGACGTCGGACCGACCAAGGCCGGCGTCATCATCTGCTACGAGCGGCATTTCCCCGAACTGGGGCGTCTCGTCGCCCTTGGCGGGGCGTCGATCATGTGCGTCCCGGTCGCCTGCGCGAGCGCACCGACGAAGGAAGTCTTCCAACTCGAGCTGCGCGCGCACGCCGTGTTCAATTCGATGTTCGTGGTCTGCGCGAATCGAGTCGGCCTCGAGGGGTCGGCCGAGGCGGGCAAGGACTACTACGGCCTCAGCGCGATCTATCAACCTGACGGCGAAATTGTGTCTCAGGCCGGCACAGAACGCGCTGAGGTAGTGTTCGCGCACGTTGATCTCGCCAGCGTTGCCGAGCGTCGACAACGGCTTCCGTTCCTTCGCGATCGACGGCCATCGCTCTACACAGATCTCGTCGAGGAGTCCTCGACATGAGAGAAAATCCAATACCCGGAGGGAACATGAGAGAGACACGCACATCACGATGGCGCCTGGTAATGGCGCTCCTCGTCACATTCGCGCTCTTCGCCGCTGCATGCGGCGACGACAGCGATGACGAGGAAGGCACCGGCAGCGAGGAAGGCACCGGCGGCGAAGAAGGCACGGGCGGCGAAGAGACGCCACCCGATGAACTCACGCCGATTTCGCTGCAGCTGCAGTGGTTCACACAGGGCCAGTTCTGCGGCTACTACGCAGGCATCGAGCAGGGCTACTACGCCGATCGTGGTCTCGACCTGACCATCATTGAAGGCGGCGTCGACATCGTCCCGCAGACAGTGGTGGCCAACGGTGACGCCGACTACGCGGTGTCGTTCACGGTTCGCGGGCTCGCATCTCGCGAAGCCGGCGCCGAGATCACGCAGATCGCGCAGGTCTTCCAACGCTCCGGTACCCGTCAGGTCTCCTGGGCCGACTCCGGAATCACGACCGTCGCAGACTGGGAAGGCAAGAAGATCGGCAACTGGGGCTTCGGCAACGAA
>CALKOE010000351.1 GCA_938091985.1 uncultured Acidimicrobiales bacterium
GATGCTCGACCGGTCACCGCCGGACACCAAGTCCCGGCCGTTCTGGAAACCGGCCTGGGACTCCCTCGCGACCCCAGACCTACAACCCTCAGCGCCGTTCGACCCGGCGACACTCGATGCGCTGCCAGAGCCCGCAGCACGCTGGCTTCGCCGCGCCCTTCCCGACGAGACTCCCCTCGTTCGAGCCGTCGAGGTGGCGATGCACGGCGAGATCCGAATCGGTCGATGGATGTCCTTCACGGCTACACAGATCCTTCGGGCCGGTGTCGGCTTCGTGTGGCAACCGACCGTAGGCGGACGACTTGTCCGGTTCGTCGGCGCCGACGTCCTCAGCCCCGATGACGCGCGAATGGAGTTTCGTCTCCATGGGCGAATCCCGGTCGCACGTTCGTCAGGACCAGACACCGCCTTGAGCGCCGCGGGGCGCCTCGCCGCGGAGACGGTTGCCTGGATTCCCCAGGCGGCCACGCCGCAAGCCGGCGCGACATGGCGCTCGATCGACGACCGCCGCGCCGCCGTCACCGTCAATGCGGCGGGCACTGATGTCGAGGTCGTGATCGCTGTCGCCGACGACGGTCGACTCCAATCCATCCACCTGGACCGCTGGGACAACACCCAGAAGCCGCCCGCAGCGCAACCGTTTGGCGGCGAGATCATCGCCGAACATGTCGGTTCCGGCGGGGTTCGCGTCGCTGGGAGCGGAACCATCGGATGGAGGCATCAGACACCCGACTGGCCGAAAGGGCAGTTCTTCCGCTTCGACCTCGACGAGATCAAGCCGGTCCTCAGCGGACCGCTACCGTGGCCCGATGCAGACCAGGCTCCTTCGATTCGCGGGCGTTCTCTTCGCTCTCAGCCTCACCGCCGCCTGCGGAAGTGACTCGGAGGCGCAGGCGCCGTCGACATCCACGACCACATCGACGTCGACCACCACGTCAACCACGACGCCGCCCAGCACCAGCGCGACAGAAGCTCCCGACCCACGCGGCGGTCGACCCTTCGAGTCAACGACCATGCAGCTGTCGCTGGTCGACACATCTCGTCCGACTCCGGAGAGCGCATGCGGGCCAGAAACACCGGAGCGAGCGATCGACGTGTGGCTCACCTTGCCCTCAACCGACGATGCACGGCCTCTCATCGTCTTCTCACACGGAATGGCCGGGCACCCTCGGAAGTTCGAGGATCTCTACGGGGCGTGGGCCGCTGCGGGGTACGTCGTCGCTGCCCCCGTGTTCCCACTCAGCAATGACGGTGCGCAGGGGTCGTTCACCAATACCTTCGATGTCATCAACCAGCCCGGCGACGTGTCATTCGTGCTCGACGAACTACTCGCTCGCGCTGCCGACTCCGAGTCCGAGCTCGCCGGGCGCCTCGACGAGTCGAGGATCGGCACGGCCGGTCTCTCAGCGGGCGGGTGGACGACCTACCAGGTCGGAGTGAACCAGCCGACCAGAGACACCAGGTTCTGCGCCGCCATCGTGCTCGATGGCGTGCCGTACCACGAGTCGGTCACCTACTTCGCCGTTGCACGCCATCCCCTCGACGTGGCCTTGTCCGACAAGGACCACGGCGCCAACATGGACCGCGAGCGCGCTGTCGAACTGATCCAAGCGGCCACCGGCGAGCCGCTCGTACCGAACACCACCACCAAGCATCTAGACTCCGATGACGAACACACTCATCTCCGGTGGTTCATCGACAACGACAACGCGCCCACCGGCAGCGGCCCGAACGGGCTCGCGGACTACTGCGACCAGATCTCGGTGTGCTGGAACAGGCGCCATCTGCCCAACGTGCACCTGCTGCACTACCACGACATGTGGAACGACCTGGCGGGCGAGATGCGCCGCGTCGCCGACGCACTCGGTGTCCCGGTCGACGACGACCGCTGGCACGAGTTCGTCGAGGCCGCGACGCTCGACTCGATGCGAGGGCGCGCCGCCGAGGCGGCCCCCGAAGCCCACGTCGGCATGTGGCAGAACACCGACGCCTTCTTCCACAAGGGCGGCCGTCGTAAGTGGGCCGAGGTACTGAGCGACGAAGAGCTCGCCTGGTTCCACGAACGGCTCGAAGCGCTAGCCGGCGAAGCCGCGCCGTGGGCGCTCGGCGGCCGTTCGGCGCTCGGCTGAACATCGACCATGAGCTGCCGAAACGTTGTGATTTCGACAACGACGAGTGGGCGCAGAGGGACTCGAACCCCCGACATCTTCCTTGTAAGGGAAGCGCTCTAGCCAACTGAGCTATGCGCCCGACGACTTGAAACTAAGGGTGCGGCGGCGATTCCACCACCTCTTTCGCCTCGGCGTAGCGTGCAGCGCCATGGAAACACCAGCGCTGTTCCCGCTCGCCGAGTTCCTCGGGATGAAGATCGAAAGCCGCAACGACAGCACGATGGCGACTCTCGAGCTCGACGACCGCCACCTCAACCCGAACGGCGTCGCCCATGGCGCGGTCGCGTTCGCCCTCATGGACTCGGCCATGGGCGGCGCGGTCATGAAGGTGGTCCCGGAAGGCTCGGCCTGCGCCACCGTGGAGTTCCACACCCGCTTCTACCGAGGGCCGAGCGGCGGCACCTTGACCGCCGAGGCGACTGTGATCAACGCGGGCCGACGGATCGTGCACCTCGAAGCGAAGACGATCGACCGCGACGATCGGCTGGTCGCGAGCGCCACCGCCAGTTTCGCCGTGATCCAACCCCGCGCGTAGGCGAGACTGGTCGACATGAACGTCGACGAGCTCAACGCATTCTTCGGGCCGCTCGCCCCTGGACTTCACGGGGTGGTGTTCGACGAGGCGACCGACGAGCGAATCGTGGGCCACATCGACGTGACCGGAGCGCTCATCGCCGGC
>CALKOE010000352.1 GCA_938091985.1 uncultured Acidimicrobiales bacterium
CGGTCTGATGCCGAATGGTCTGCCAGTCCGCCTCGGGAACGCCGAGAATCGCGCAGATGATCTCCACCGGGAACGGGCCTGAGAAGTCCTGTACGAGATCGAACTCGTCCTGATCCATGAGGCGGTCCAGGTACTTCGTGATGTGGCGGCGAATGAGCTCGTCATAGCGGCCCATTGCGCGCGGCGTGAATGAACGACTCACGAGCTTGCGATAGCGAGTGTGATCCGGCGGGTCCATCATGATCAGCGAGTTGAAGCTGTCGTCGTGATTCGGGTCGCTCAACTGCTCGTAGGTGAGGCCATGGGTCGACGTGAAGTTGGTCGTGTCGCGATGCACATCGACACAGTCGGCGAAGTGGCTGAACGCGTAGAAGTCGTACTTCTCGCTGTGGTAGCAGGGTGCGTGGGCGCGCAGTTGCGCATACATCTCGGTTGGATCGTCGAAATACTCGCGGCTGAAGGGATCGAACTCGACGGTGGTCATGTCAGGACTCCAATGAAGGTGGTTGGTCGGGGAGAAGGTTGATGATCTTGCGCATCCAGACATCGCCCAGCGAGGTCGGGTCGGCGTTGCCGGTTTCGTAGCCGCCCTCGACGACCGCGGCGGCGAGGACCTGACGATGGCCGAGGAAACACATCGCGAGGTCGACGTCTCGACGCAGTGTTTCGATTGAGTGGTCACTGACTCCGAATCCGGTCAGGGACTGGTGGTAGACGTCGACCATCTCTTCGAGCGTCTGGCGTGCTTCAGGTCCTGGTTCGATCGCTGCTGACAGTGCATAGGCCACGTCCCAACCGGGCGGCCCGGAGCTCACCGCCCCGAAGTCGATCATGACGAGTTCGCCATTGTCGAGGAAGAGCATGTTCTCGGTGCGGGCGTCGCCGTGGAGCAAGGTGATGCGCTGGTCGAGCCGGTCGAGAAGCTGGTCGAGGTTCTCGTCGGCCCAATCGGTCACCACCCGGTGACGGACATCGAGACCGGGGGTGCGGGCGAAGAAGTCGTCCGCCCACAGGCGGTAGCCGGCCTGGAGGAACTTGAAATTCTGCGACGCCGTGTTGTAGCTGGTGCACGGATCGGTCTCGAGTCGGGGGTCGTCCCAGTAGCGAGCGTGCATTTCGGCCAGCGCATCGAGGATCCGCCTGAGATCGGCACCGGGCACGGGTTCGTCGAGCTTCGTGATCCGGGCCCCGGGGACGTATTCGATCAGGAGTACGTAGCGGCGATCCGTGGCTCGGATGAATCGGTTGACCCGTTTGGCGATGAACCGTGCGATCGGGGCGGGAGTGCGATTCATTCGCGCGGAAGTCCTGCGCCGTTTCTCCTCCGCCACACCGGGGTCCATGGTGGCGTAGTGACATGTCGGAATACGCGTCGGCATGTCGTTGCCCATGCCCTCGTAGAACCAGATCTCGCGCTCGTAGGCGCCTTCCTGCTCGGTCAGGCCCCGATGAGCGAGATCGGTCGGGAACTTGGCGACGATTTCGCGGGGAAGTGATGCGTCGTCGACATCCCACTCGAGCGTCAGCTTTGTGGTGATCCCCGAGAATCCGACGCCTGACCCCGGGCTGGAGGCGACGAACGACACCACGGTGGCATCGTGCGCGAGCGTCTCCGTGAGCCATGCCGTGGTGATCTCATCCGGGCGCTGCGGGATGAGGTCGCCGCGTGCCGCCATCGTCAGCGGTCTCCCGAATCGAATAGATGGTTGACGACCGCCTCGGTGGCTTCGGCGGAGGGGCCACGCCAGGAGATCGTGCCGTGGTCGAGAAGGGCGACCTCGTCGCAGAGCTCCAGCGCATGGTGCACGTGCTGCTCGACGATCAGCAGCGCGGTGCCGGTTCCGCGAATTGAACTCAGGGTCTCGTAGACCTCATCGACCACAATCGGCGCGAGGCCGAGGGAGAGCTCGTCAGCGATCAACAGCCGAGGCTTCTCCACGAGCACCCGAGCGAGGGAGAGCATTCGCTGTTCGCCACCCGAGAGAGTGCCGGCAATCTGTCGGCGGCGTTCACCGAGTCGCGGGAAGAGCGCATAGGCCTCCTCGACTGCTGCGGGGACGCCGCGACGGCCGAGCGCCCGGCGAAACGACAGCACGAGGTTCTCTTCGACGGTGAAGGTGGCGAAGACCGACCGACCCTCGGGTGCGTGGGCGAGGCCGGCCTGGGCGAACTCGTAGGTCCGCTTGGTGGTCATGTCGACGCCGTCGACGAAGACGCTGCCGCTCGATGCGCTGACCAGGCCGCTCGCGACGCGAGCGACTGTGGTCTTTCCGGCGCCGTTGGCGCCGAGCAGCGCGAGCGAGGCCCCGGGCTCGATCGTGAGCGACACGCCGAAGAGGGCACGGAAGGGTCCGTACTCGGCGCTCACATCTCGGAGTTCGAGGATGGGATTAGTCACTACCCACCTCGCTGTCGACCTCGAGCGTGCCGAGATAGGCGCGGCGCACCGCCGGATCGGAGAGTGTCTCCGCGGTTGGGCCCTGGGCGATCAATGAACCGAAGTCGAGCACGTAGAGGCGTTCGGTGAACTTGGAGACAAGCTCGACGTCGTGCTCAACGAGAAGAATCGCGAAGCCCTTCTCCGCCTGGACCTCGCGCAACGTGGCGGCGAGCGCGGCGGTCTCTTCGCGGTCGAGGCCCGATGACGGTTCGTCGAGTAGCAAAAGGCGAGGCTCGGTCATGAGCGCGCGGCCGACTTCGACGAGACGACCCTGCCCGAGGCTGAGGGCTTCGATCGGCTCGTCGCCGAGCTCGCGAAGTCCGAGGAGCTCGAGCACGTCGTCGCACCGTTCGATCTCTACGGCGGTCGGTCGGCCCATGCCGAGGAGGTCCTTCCAGAACGCGCCAGACCCGTTGTGGACCCGTTCGGCGATGAGCAGGTGCTCTCGCACCGATGTGTCGCTGAAGAGTTCGATCCGCTGAAACGTCCGCCCGATTCCGGCTCGAGCGCGTTTGTGGACGCGGAGGTTGCTGATGTCGTTGCCCCTGAACTGCACGGTCCCAGCGTCCGGCGTGAGAATGCCGAGGAGGCAGTTGAAGAATGTGGTCTTGCCCGCTCCGTTGGGGCCGATGAGACCGACTCGCTCGCCCTCGCCGACATTGATGTCCACGCCGTTGAGTGCACGGATGCCCGAGAAGTCTTTTGTGATGCCGTGGGACTCGAGGATCGCGTTCATTGGGCGAGCTCCGCGGCTGCGGCGCGCGCGGCATCGCGTGCGTAGTAGCGCTCGTTTCGCTTGTGGGTCGCTCTTCGCTTGCCGAACTCGAGCATGCCCTCGGGATGACGAGCGAACTGAATGGCGGTGAGGCCGAACAGCACGAAACGCCACTTCGCCGAGATCGGGAAGAATGAGGGGAGGTTGTCCTCGTTGAGAAAGGGCAGCCACTCGAGAAGGGACCCTTCGAGAATGAGTGGTCCGAAGAGTGCGAAGGCGAACCCGGCCTGACCAGCGCCTTCGACGGTCCGAGCACTCAACGACACGACGAGCACGAGCCAGAAGAGGGCGGCTACTGGGCTGAAGTTGGTCGAGTAGTTGACGTTCTTTTGCTGCATAGACAGCAATGCGCCACCGAGACCGGCGATGAAGGCCGACACCGCAAAGGCGATGATGCGAGCACGGGCCGGTGAGATTCCGATCGACTCGGCTGCGACTTCGCTGCCGCGCAGCGCCCGAAGCGTCCGACCGATGGTGCCCTCACGAAGCTGGATCACCCCGATGGCGACAATGATGAAGACGACGATCGCGAGGGCGAGGAAAGTGCGGTCCGACGCTCCGAAGTCGATCGGACCAAGGACCGGTCTCGGTACTTCCGTGCCGGAGAGCAGCGCGGTGCCACCACCACCGACCCACGACGCCTGCACCATGACCGCGTCGAAGAAGAAGGCGAACGCGAGTGTCGCGATGGCGAGCCACACCCCGCCGAGACGAAGAACAGGGAGCGAGAGCAGCGCACCTACGAGCGCGGCGATGAATGCGCCGATCAACGCAGCCAGCAGGACCGACATGTCGTACCGATCGGCCATCTGGAACACCGTGAACCCGCCGATCGCAGCGAACGCTCCCTGGCACAGAGAAATCTGGCCCGCGAATCCCGTGATCACCGTGATTGAGAGGTAGATGATCGAAAGGATCACGGCTTGGGTCAGGAGGAAGACCCACCGCCCGTCGGCTCGAAAGAAGGCCAGCCAACCGACAAGGAGGAAGAATGCTACGCCGAACGCCCGGGTCTGCATGGTGAGGAGCGGGTGGCGCGTCGACGATGCCAGTGCTGGAGGCGGCGGGTCGACGCCGGAGAGCGGATCGGTCGCATCGATGGAGCGGCGGATGGCCGGCCAGAACACGAGTACGCCGAACAAGACCACGAACGGAAGTGAGGGCGCGAGGTTGTCCTCGAACGGCTCGAGCCAGGTGTAGTCGTCGGACCAGCGGGGGAGAAACGTCCGGAA
This sequence comes from uncultured Acidimicrobiales bacterium, assembly GCA_938091985.1. Classification (GTDB taxonomy): domain Bacteria; phylum Actinomycetota; class Acidimicrobiia; order Acidimicrobiales; family Aldehydirespiratoraceae; genus JAJRXC01. The sequence goes on from CALKOE010000352.1 coordinate 4,448, forward strand.
GATGGCGATGAACCAGCCGAGCCCAAGGCCTCCGATCAGCGCTCGGGGAAGGCTCACGAGTCGACCGAGGGCAGCCGCGGCCATGGCCACGATCACGAGTGTGAAGAAATCGGTGCTGATCAGGGTCGGAAGCCGGGGAGCGATGAGAACCCCGGCCATGCCGGCGAACATGCTGGAGATGGCCCAGGCGAGCGCCGAGATGCGATCGGCGGGGATGCCGGCGAGCTCGGTCATCCGCGGGCTTTCGACCACGGCTCGCATCGCCAGGCCCGCCGCGGTGAACCGGAAGATTGCGCCGAGGAGCAACATGCCCAATACGGCGACCGCGATCTGGGCCAACTCATCGCGGCTGAAGGGGTAGACCCCGAGCGGGTCGTAGAACACCGAGGAGCCGTTGGGCACGATCCCGGTCGGGCTGCGACCAGCGACGGGCTTGTAGTCGGCCACGATCTCGAAGAGCGCAGGCAGGGCAACACTCAAACCGATCGCGATGACCAGCTTCGACACCGCTGACGCCGTCCGAAGGTTGCGGAAGATGAGTCGTTCGAGGATCAGACCGATCGCGGGAGCGAGAACGAAGACCGACAGGATCAGGGCGGGAACGATCCCCCACTCCCAATCCTGACGAGCCTTGAAGAACATCGCGGCCGAGATGTAGGCCTGGGCACCGAAGGCCAGATTGAACACTCCGGAGGTCTTGTAGGTCAGAACAAAGCCCAGCCCGATGAGGGCATACACCGTGCCCGGCGGGGTCCCCTGCAGGATCGCGCGGATGAGGTCTTCGCCGAAGGACGCGAGGATCACGCCGTCTGCCCCTTGTGCCGCGGTTGCCTGGTCAGCTGAACGTCGTTTCGACGGGCTCTTGCCATGAGAGATCGTCCTGGGGCCAGCACAGCCAGGGCTGTTCGGTGACCGTCTCGAACGTGCCGCCTTGCATCTGCACGAGCGTGGTGCATTCCTGGACGGCGCCGTGTGTCAGCCGGTCGTCATCGGTCGGTGCCTCGTGTTGGCGAGACCAGTCGATCGGGAGGGTCAGCCCTCCATAGGTGTGCGCCGTGAAGTCGGTGTTGATGGTGTCGACCAGTGATGCCCGGTCGAAGACCGGCCCGGTGGCGATGAGCCCATCGACGAACAGGAGGGCATTCATCCAACCGATCATCGTCTGTTCGGCGCTCGGTCCGTCGAGCTTGTCGACCCACTCGTTGTAGAGCTGGATCTGCGGATGTTCCGTGAACTCGAACGGAGTGAACTGGGCTGACACGAAGTCGCCGTCAAAAAGGTCGCCGGTCTCGGCGACGAAGGCGGCGTCGTAGGTGTTCGGGTGCTGGAGTGTGATCTCATCTCGCAGGCCTTGTCGCACCAGCTCCTCAGCGATCTTCTTCATGGCGTTGAGATCGAGACACGACGCCACGAAGTCGACTCCGAGGTCCTTCCACTCGGTGACCTGTGTTGCGATGCCGTTGGGCAGGCCGAAGTCGAGGTCGTCGTAGACCTTGGCGTTCTCGATTCCGAGGTCGTCGCCGTAGAAGTCGATGGCAGCGCCGACCGTGCGCGAGCAGGTCTGCGACTCGGGCGAGATCTTGTAGCCGAGTGACACGGCGGTAGTCGCTCCCTTGAGTGACATCTGGTACGGGACGGCGCGGCCGGTGCAGTCCCCGCAGAGCACGGCGAGATGGGGGAAGAGGTTGAACCGTCCGTTGTTTTGCGGTGCCTGGATACCCCAGTTGAATGTCGGCACCCCGGCGTCGTTGAGGTCGCCGTAGCCCGTGGGGTTGAGCGTGGCGCCGAAGGTCACCAGTGTGTCCCCGTCGGCGATGATCTCGAGGGCCTTCGGCTGGTTGAAGCCCAGCTCGTCGTCGAGGATCTTGTCGATGACGAGATCGCGCCCGAAAACGCCACCAAGCGAGTTCTGGTAGTCGAAGTAGGCCTGGATGCCTTTCACGTAGCAGTCGAGGATGCAGGTGCCCAAGATGTTGCCCTCTTTGAGGCTGAGCACCGCGACCGCGATCTCCTCATCGCTCACACCAGGAACGCCTTCGATTGCGACGAAGGTGTCACGGTCGAGCGCGGGCGGCTCGGTGTCGGTGGTGGAATCGTCGTCGGTTGTCGAGTCATCGTCCGTCGTCGAGTCGTCGTCGGGCGCGGCAGTGGTGGTTGTCGTTGTCGTGTCGGCCGTCTCGTCGTCACCACTGTTGCCACACGCTGCGGCAAGCAGCGAGAAGGCAAGAAGGGTGCAGAGTAGAATCTGCAGTCGTCGTCGCATTTGTCCCCCAAGGAAAGCGATCGAGCCGGATGCGGTAGCGCACCTGACGCTGGTGTTAGATCGGGACGTTAGCGCGGCGATCGATCGCGCTCCAGAACGACCGGTGGAGACGACATGGATCTCGCGTTTGGGCCAGAGGGTGATGAGTTTCGAGCAACGCTTCGAGACTGGCTCGCGGACAACCTTCCCGACGGGCTCGATGACTCCGACGGCGACCCCGACGAACTGTTCGAGCGGCGCCGGGTGTGGAACGCAGCGCTCTTCGACGCAGGCCTTGCCGCGATCGACTGGCCGAGCGAGTTCGGCGGCCGTGACGCGAGCGTCCTCGAGCAGCTCATCTACAACGAGGAGTTCGCTCGGTCCGGCGCCCCGGGTCCGGTGAACGCCATCGGTGTGGCCAACATCGCGCCGGCGATCATGACGCTCGGAACCGATGCCCAGAAGCGGCGCCTCCTCGAGCCCATGCTTCGCGGCGACGAGATCTGGAGCCAGGGAATGTCGGAGCCCGATGCTGGGTCTGACTTGGCGTCGTTGTCGTGTCGCGCAACGCGAGACGGTGATCGTTTCATCGTGAACGGTCAGAAGACCTGGAACTCTCTGGGGCACCGTGCTGACTGGTGTCAGCTCTATGTCCGCACCGATCCCGACGTGGCGAAACATGAGGGGATCACATGCCTGCTGGTCGACATGCGTTCGCCGGGTATCGAAGTCCGCCCAATCACGACGATCGGCGGTTCGCTGGACTTCGCCGAGGTGTTTCTCACCGACGTCGAGGTGCCGGTCGACGCCGTGCTCGGTGAGGTCGGCGGCGGCTGGCACGTGGCCACGCGAACGCTCGGCTTCGAGCGCGCCGGCGTGGCGAAGCTCGCCTTGATGTTGCGTGAGAACTATCAGCGGCTGCTCGACGACGCCGGCCCATCGCTGCGCGCTGATCCGATCAATCGGCAGCGCCTGGTTGCTCGCTACATCGACTCGGAGATACTCCGGCTGCTGGCGCAACGCACGGTCTCGGCCGCGATGCACGACCGCATGCCGGGCGCCGAGGCCAGCGTGATCAAGCTGGCGTGGTCCACGATGGAACAGCGAGTGGCGGAAACCGCGGTCGATGTGTTGGGGATCGAGGCACTGCTCGGCCCGTGGGGTGAACGATTGGCGGGGAGCCGCTCGCTCACGATTGCCGGTGGCACGACCGAGGTGAACAAGAACATCGTCGGTGAACGCGTCCTCGGATTGCCGCGAGAGCCCAAGGCGAAGGGGTGATCCCGCAGCACCCCGACGAAGTCGACGCCGACTGGCTGACCGCTCGGCTCCAGCCGGTCGCCCCGGGAGTGAGGGTCGCCGGCGTCGAGGTGCTCCGAGCGGCCGACGCCACCAATTTCAACGCGACGCTTCGGATACGCCACGACTCCGATCGCCTTCCCGAGACGGTGTTTCTGAAGATTCCGCCGATCGATGCGGAGCGACGGCGACGCCTCGACTGGGCCTCGATGGGGGAGCGAGAGACGCGCTTCTACCGCGACCTCGCTCCGTTGCTCCCGATGCGGGTTCCGTCGGCGTTCCTGGCCGAACTCGACGACTCGACCGGTGAGTTCCTGCTCCTGCTCGAACATGTCGACGGTGACCGGAGTGCGCTGGCCGACACTGCCGTCGGTCTGGCGCCCGAGCTCGTCGAACGGGCACTGGGTGAGTTCGCCGTGCTCCACGCACGCTACGAACACCGTGCTGTACGCGACGCCGAGACGCCGTGGCTGCGCCCATCAGGGCGAACCAGCGACTACGGGGCGCGGCTCCTGCGGGCTGGCATCGAGAGCGGATCGCCGCTGTCGGCCGAGTTTGTGGCGGTGGCC
>CALKOE010000353.1 GCA_938091985.1 uncultured Acidimicrobiales bacterium
TCGCGACCAGCACATCTCTCGCGAGGAGCACATTGCGTTCGGGCGTTGCTTCGGTGAGCTCGAGATCCACCCGTTTGCGTCGAACCACAAGGACTACCCCGAGATCGTCCGGATCAAGTCCAACGAGAAGTTTCAGTACGCGGCGTCGTCGTGGCACACGGATGTGACCTGGCGGCCGGAACCTTCGATGGGTTCGATTCTGCGAGGGGTCGAGATTCCACCCGTTGGTGGCGACACCTCGTTCGCCAACTCGGCAATGGCTTACGAGAGGCTGCCTGACGATGTGAAGGACTTCATCGCCGACCGGCATGCGATCCACGACTTCTCGATGACGTTCGGGCGAGGCATGACCGATGCGGAGCGAACGGCGAAGCAGCAAGAGCATCCGCCTGCTCGTCACCCGATCGTGCGCACCCACCCGGAGACCGGTGAGAAATCGCTCTACACGAGCCGAAACTTCATCAGCAGTATCGAAGGTGTCGAGGACGAGGCGGAGTTCGACCGGCTGATGGAGAGCTTTGATCGAGCGATCATGAACCCGAGTGTCCAATGCCGCGTGAAGTGGCAGCCCGACACCTTCGTGATGTGGGACAACCGTGCGGTGCATCACCATGCATCCGACGACTTCTGGCCTGAAACCCGCCACGTCGAGCGGGTCACGATCTGTGGCGAAAAGCCCTTCTAGAGGAGAGAGTCATGGCACTCGAGATAACCCAACTCAACGGCTACTTCGGCGCCGAGATCAGCGGCGTCGACATGGCGAATGTCGACGACTCGACCCGCGACGAACTCCGCAAGGCGTGGCTCGACCACAAGGTTCTGGTTCTGCGCGACCAACAGGTGTCGATCGAAGAACACATCGCGTTCGGTCGTCTGTTCGGCGATCTCGAAGAGCATCCCTTCACTGAAGGCATCGAGGGCTATCCGGAGATCGTGAAGCTCGAAGCGGGCGGCGACTCGGGCAAGCGGTTCGTCGCTGCGGGTTGGCACTCCGACGTCACCTGGCGCTCTGAGCCGTCGATGGGATCGATCCTGCGGGGCCGCGTCGTGCCCGAGGTGGGGGGCGACACGTGTTTCGCCGACGCCACCGCGGCATACGAACGCATGCCGCAGGATCTGAAAGACCTCGTCGACGACGCCGTTGCGGTCCACGACTATGCGCGCGTCTTTGCGTCGCGTGTTTCGGCAGAGGAGCAGGAAGCAACTCGCGAGAAATACCCTCCGCAGCGACACCCTGTCGTTCGAACCCATCCCGAAACCGGGGCGCGCGGGATCTACACCAACATCGGATTCACCTCGCACATCGAAGGGATGAGCGATGAGGAGTCCACCCGGACGCTGCGACGACTCGAACGACAGATCATGGATCCGAGCGTCCAGATCCGAGTTTCTTGGCGCCCTGACACGTTCGTGATGTGGGACAACCGCGCGGTGCAACACGCGGCTACCACCGACTTCTTCCCGGCGCATCGCGTCATGGAGCGCGTGACGGTCATCGGTGACCGTCCCTACTGATGTGATTCGGCCGATGCCTGCGCTGGGGCGCGCTCGGCTGCCGTGGGACGCCGAGATCTCAGACCCCGTCGCGGCGATCGCCGCCGATCGAGCAGAGCTCGGTGACACCTTTGCGTTGCGCAGCGGCGAGATGACGTATCTGTTCCTGTTCTCGGCCGATGGGGTCCGGGCCTTCTACGACATCGAAGAAGCCGTGGCGAGCAAGGGCATCGCCGACATGCGCATGCTGGCCCGAAAGGTGCCCCCGGATCTGTTCTCCGATCGTCGGACGATCCCGCACGACATGTTCACGCGAGAGCTCGCAGCCGCCTACTTGGATCATGTCGCTGCCGCCCTCTCGACCGCCTCGTCGTCGCCCTCGACGAACTCGATGTGTCGGCCGCCTTCGTCACGCCCGATGCGATGGCGGAGATCGCCGCCAACGACCACGCCGCCGAGCGCGCTGCCCTCGCAGAAATCGAGAACGTCTACGCCGGCATCGTCGCCGCTCATGACCTCAACCCGAAGCCCGGCATGTTCGCCACGATCGTCGATCGATGGGGCAGTCACGAGCACCGCATCCGCGGAATCGCCCGCGACGTCGCCCTCGTCCATCTCGGCTCGATGTCGAACCTTTTCGCCGCGGTGGGCTGGTCGATCGTCCACATCGCACAGCGACCGGCACTACTCGATCGAATCCTCTCGGGTGAGGGAGACCTCGCCGAGCGCAGCGCGCTCGAATCGATTCGGGTCGCGCAGCGGTCGATCATGCTCCGCGAAGTGCTCCAGCCCGCCGTGATCTCGATCGATGGTGAAGAGCTCGAGATCGATGCGGGAGTCACCCTTGCCACCCTTCTGCCGCTCACCAACACCAGCGCAGCCCCTGGGCTGGACGAGTTCGATCCCGATCGCTGGCGGGGTCGTCGGCTCGGCGATGTGGCAGAGCTCGCAGCTCGCGAACTCGTCACCGGCTTCGGTCACGGCAGCCACACCTGCCCCGCTCAACCCTTCTCGCTGAAGGTGATTGTCGACACCGTCGTGGCGCTCGTCGAGGGTTACGAGCTCGACCTCCGGG
>CALKOE010000354.1 GCA_938091985.1 uncultured Acidimicrobiales bacterium
CTTCACGCTCCCCTTCGTCGACACGCTCTTCGGCCTCGTCGTTGCGTCGTTCCTGCTCGAGATCTTCACGATGATGTGGTCGCCGGCGAAGGAAGCGATCGTCCCCAACATCGTCCCGAAGGACAAGCTCACCACGGCGAACTCGCTCAACGTTGCGGCGGCCTACGGCATGTTCCCGGTGGCGGCCGGTATCGCCGCCCTGCTCGCCAAGGCCGCAGAGTCGCTCGCCGACGAGGGATGGGTCGACACCTGGCGCCTCAACGAAGAAGGGCTTGCGTTCTACGTCAACGGCATCTCGTTCCTGTTGACAGCGCTGATCATTTGGACCATCGCGTTCCCGGTTCGTACCAGAGCCGAACGGGGTCGAGAAGAAGGCAACTGGGATCTTGGTGGCGCGTGGCGCGAACTCCGCGAGGGCTGGCGGTTCATCGCCGTCAATCCGATCGTGCGTGCGGTCAATGTCGGTCTCGGTGTGGGAGTGATCGGCGGCGGCATGCTCGTGCCCCTCGGCGCGCTCTACGTGGATGAGTTGATCATCGGTGACGACGCCGACTTCAACCTCGTCCTCTTCTCGCTCGGACTCGGCATGGCGCTGGGCGTCATCAGCGCGTCCTTGTTGCAGAACAAGATCAACCGCGCCGCGGTGTTCCCCGCGGTGCTCGTCCTCGCGGGCGGTGCGCTGCTCGTTGCCTCTTCGTCGCCTTTCCTCTCTGTTGTCGCGCCCGTCATCGGCGTCGTCGGATTCGCGGCCGGACCGATCTACGTGCTCGGGTTCACGTTGCTGCATGAGAACGTCGACGACGAGTTGCGTGGGCGCATCTTCTCGGCGCTGCTCGTCTTGGTCCGCTTCTGCATGCTCTTTGCGCTTGCCGTCGCGCCGCTGGTCTCGGAAGGTCTCGACACGCTGTCCAACCGTTGGTGGGATGGCGACATCAACCTCTTCGGCCTCACGGTGCTCGCCCCTGGCGTCCGGCTCACGTTGTGGCTGTCATCGCTCACGATCATGGGTGCCGGCTTGCTTGCGAGTTGGAGTCTGCGCGCCGGGAGCGGGGCCTACCTCGGAACCGACGGCGGTTCCGAAATCGATCTCGACGCTGCTGATGCGTCTGCCCATGTCGACGCAACCGAGCTCTCAGAGGATCGCAAGTGACTGGTCGGTTGATCGCATTCGAAGGTGCCGACGCGTCGGGAAAGTCGACCCAGGCTCGTCGCCTCGGTCGACGACTCGGGTTCGATGTCACCTTCCAGCACGGTGCCACCGATGTCGGCGGGGCGATTCGTTCGATCGTGCTCGACCTCGCCAATGAGCACCTCGACGACCGGGCCGAGGCGCTGCTCATCATCGCCGACAAGGCCCAACACGTTGCCGAGATCGTTGGCCCGGCCCTCGCCGCCGGAGACACGATCATCTCCGACCGTTTCACTGCATCGACGCTCGCCTACCAGGGCTACGGGCGGGGTCTCGACCTCGATGTCTTGCGGGCCACGATGGATTTCGCGACCCACGGGATCGAACCTGACCTGACGGTTCTGCTCGATGTTGATCTCGAGGTCGCCAAGGCCCGGCTCGGAGATCAGATGGATCGCATCGAGGGCGCCGGCGCCGAATTCCACCAGCGTGTGCGCAACGGCTACCTCGAACTCGCGAGTGCCAATTCCGACGGTTGGGTCGTGGTCGATGCCGGTGGCACCGTCGACGAGGTCGCAGCGCGGGTCGACGCTGCGGTCGACGCGTGGCTGGCTCAGCCGAGATGACCGACACGACCACGACCGATCCGTGGGCCGCCGTGGTCGGCCAGCCCGAGACGGTGCGGCGCCTCACCGCCGCTGCGACTTCGCCGGTGCACGCCTACCTCTTTGTGGGCCCGCCGGGAGTCGGCAAGCGTCAGGCGGCCGGAGTCTTCGGTGGCGAGATCCTTGCGGCCGCCGATCCGGACGGCGCCGAGCGACATCGGAAACTCGCCGCCGGCCTGATCCACCCCGACATCGTGGTGTTCGCGCCGAGCGGCAATGCGCTTCGGCTCGGATCATCGACCGACCCTGGCGAGATCCCCGCCATCATCAAGGAAGCCAGTCGCTCTCCGACTGAAGGCACCCGCAAGATCGTGGTGGTCGATCAGTTCCAGACCGCCGAGGCCGCAGCATCGTCAGCCCTGTTGAAGCTCGTCGAGGAGCCGCCCCAGAGCACGCTCTTCGTGCTCCTCGGCACTGATGTCCCACCTCACCAGATCACTATCGAGTCGCGCTGCACGCGCGTCGATTTCGCTTCGCTGTCGGCCGACGACATCGCTGCGGTACTCGTTGGCGAAGGACTTGCCGACGCCGAGCGGGCGCAGGTGGTGGCGGCCGCGGCAAACGGCGACTTGGGCCGGGCCCGCGTGCTCGTGCTCGACACTCGCCTCGCTGCTCGTCGCGATGCGTGGTGGAGTGTGCCCGATCGACTCGACGGCACAGGTGCAGCCGCAGGTGCCATGGTCGAAGAGCTCCGATCGATGATCGATGACGCCGCCACCGCGCGGGTGGCCCGTCACGACGAGGAACTCGCCGTCCTCGAGGAACGAGAAGAGCAACTCGGCACCCGCGGTTCGGGTCGCCGAGAGATGGAGACCCGACACAAGCGCGAACTCCGCCAGTACCGAACCGATGAGCTTCGGTTCGGTCTTGCCACGTTGGCTCGTCGGTACCGCGAAACGATCGCCGCGGGTGATCCTCGCCAGGGCCCGATCGACGCCGTCGGTCGCATTCGCGACTCCACCGAAGCGCTCATTCGAAACCCAAACGAGGCACTGCTTCTGCAAGCCCTCTTCGTCCGGCTGCCACCGCTGGGTTGACGGGGAACCAACGAATCCCGGTGAGGATCAGCTGGTGGGTTTTGGTACCTTCGTGGTCCTGCCCGAGTAGCTCAGTTGGTAGAGCGACGCTCTCGTAAAGCGTAGGTCACGAGTTCAACTCTCGTCTCGGGCTCCACTCTCTCCCTCGGGAGCAAGGAGACGGTCTTGGCTGATCCGGCCACATTCGCTGACGATGCGATGGACTTGATGTCCTCGCTCTACAGCGCGGCGTTGCGGATGACCCGCAACCCCGCCGACGCGGAGGACCTCGTCCAAGAGACGTACCTCAAGGCGTATCGCGCCTACGAGAGGTTCGAGGCAGGGACCAACCTCAAGGCGTGGATGTATCGCATCCTCACCAACACCTACATCAACGCATATCGCAAGAAGCAGCGTCGGCCCGACGAGCAGGATCTCGGCGACGTCGAGGAC
>CALKOE010000355.1 GCA_938091985.1 uncultured Acidimicrobiales bacterium
GGCGCCGACGCAGTGATCGTCGACGCATCGTGGCTCGTCGGGTCCGACCCGCTGGCCGACGATGTCACCGACCACCTTCGCGAGTCGATGGCGCTGTGTGGCTACACCGACCTCAAGGGATTCCAAAAGGCCGAGGTGGTCGTTCGATGAATGCCGCTGCCCCTGGGAGCGAGGAGAAGATCCTCGTCGTCGACTTCGGCGCCCAATACGCACAGTTGATCGCCCGTCGAGTGCGTGAGGCCAACGTCTACAGCGAGATCGTGGCCCCCACCATCAGCGCCGCTGAGGTCGCGGAGAAGAAGCCCACCGGCATCATCTTCAGTGGTGGACCCGATTCGGTCCACGCCGAAGGCGCCATTGCGATCGATCCCGACGTCTACGACCTCGATGTGCCGATTCTCGGCATTTGCTATGGCGCTCAGCTGATCGCTCAGCAAAACGGTGGTCTCGTCGACCGCACCGATCGAGGCGAATACGGCCGCACGACCATGACGGTCGAGGGCGATGGCGGTTCACTGCTCGGCGGCACCCCGTCCCAGCAGTCAGTGTGGATGAGCCACTTCGATGCGATCGTGAAGCCGCCCACCGGAGTGAGGGCAACGGCCAGCACCCCCGATGCGCCCGTGGCTGCATTCGAAGATCACGAGCAGAAGCTCTATGGCGTGCAGTTCCACCCCGAGGTGATGCACACCGAGCACGGCCAACATGTGATCGAGCGGTTCCTGCGCGAGGGCTGTCGCACCAGCGGCACCTGGACGATGGATTCGATCATCGACACTGCAGTCGAGCAGATCCGCGAACAGGTGGGCGACCGTCGGGCCCTGTGCGGGCTGAGCGGTGGCGTCGACTCTGCGGTGGCCGCGGCCGTGGTGCATCGAGCCATCGGCGACCAGCTCACCTGCGTGTTCGTCGATACCGGTCTCATGCGCTTCGACGAGGGCGAGCAAGTGGTCGAGACCTTCGAGCGCAACTTCGGCGTCGACCTGATCCACGTCGAGGCGGGCGATCGATTCTTCGCCGCCCTCGAAGGGATCATCGAGCCCGAGGCGAAGCGCAAGGCGATCGGTGAACTGTTCATCCGAGTCTTCGAAGATGCACAGGCGCAGGTCGAGGGCGCCGACTTCCTGGTGCAGGGCACGCTGTATCCCGACGTGATCGAATCGGGAAGCGAACACGCGTCCACGATCAAGAGTCACCACAACGTCGGCGGTCTGCCCGACGACATCGATTTTGAGCTCGTGGAGCCCCTCCGCAGCCTCTTCAAGGACGAAGTGCGCCAGGTTGGTCGTGAACTCGGGCTGCCCGACGAGATCGTCGAGCGTCAGCCGTTCCCTGGTCCCGGCCTCGGCGTACGGATCATCGGTGAGGTCACGCCCGACAAGGTCGCAACGCTCCAACACGCCGACTTCATCGTGCGCGAGGAACTCAGAATCGCGGGCCTCGAGCGTGAGATCTGGCAGTCGTTCGCAGTGTTGCCCGACATCCGCAGCGTCGGGGTCATGGGCGATGAGCGCACCTACGGGTATCCGATCATCATTCGGGCCGTCACCAGCGAAGACGCAATGACCGCCGACTGGGCTCGCATTCCCTACGACGTGCTCGAGGCCATGAGCAGCCGAGTGATCAACGAGGTGCCGGGTGTGAACCGGGTGGCCTACGACATCACCTCGAAGCCGCCCGGCACCATCGAATGGGAGTAGATCGACTCTCGGCTGCGGATGCCTACCAGGCGGCCGCTGCCGTGTTCGGCGAGACCATTTCGGTTCTCGCCGACCATGAATGGGAAGCCCAGACGGGGGACGACTGGACCGTCGTCACCACCGTTGCGTGGGTTGTGGTGGGCGATTCCCACATTGCAGCGGCAGTCGACGGACAACCTCTGCAGTCTGTGGGCGAATTCGATGCCGCAGTGTTGGGGCCCGCCCCGGTCGCGGCATGGCGTGGCACTGCAGTGGCGGCCATCACGGCGCTGCGAACACCGGGAGCGCTCGACCAGGTCGTTGCCCATCCCGATGGCTCCCTCGCGGTTGCGGATCTCGTCGGTCAGCGGGTGAGCGAAAACCTCGTGAGGGCGTGGGACATCGGTCGCGCGCTCGGCGCGCCGGTCGAGATCCCCGAGGCTCTCGCCGAGTGGTGCCTCGACTTCTGGTCTCGCCACGCCGACGCGGTGATTGCCGGCGGCGTGCTCGCCGAGGCGCCACTGGAGCCGGCACCCGGCGCGTCAGCGGTGGAGCGACTTCTGGCCCTCACCGGCCGCGCAGCCTGACCCCGACCAGACGCGCACGAGGCGCCATGGCAGACTCTTCTCGTCGACGGCCGGCGGGAGACGGCATGAATCAAACGATCTACGACGTGCCGACCGGCCCTGGCGGTGGCAGCGGCCTGACCGCTCGCCTTCGCGTCTGGCTCGGTCTCTTGGCCATGGTCGCGGTCTGCGGCCTCGTTGTGTGGGCCATGAGCGACAACGATTCGCCCGGCCAACCTGGTGACGAGGTCGCCGACAGCGACGTGGTCGCGGTCGACTTCGCCGGCCCCTACAACGGCCTCGAATCGATCGGTCTCCCGGTGATGGTCGACCCATCGCTGGGCCTCGTCGACCAACAGTCGGTGAACGTGACAGCCAGTGGGTTCACTCCCACGATCCAGCTCGCCATCGTGCAGTGCTGGGGGGACGGCAACGGTTCAGGCGGCGCGGAGAACTGCGATGCTCGGCCTCCTCGGCGTGCTTCTCGCCGGCCTCGGCCTTGCCTTTGCGGTGAACCGCGACAATCCGCGTCCCAACGACAACCCCGACGACGCGGCCGAACCCACCCCCGACGGGGAGGGCGACGCAGAGATCGTGGCGGTGCCGCTCGAACTGGCGGGGGCCTTCGACGGACTCGACTCGCTCGGTCTACCGGTTGCGGCCACCCCCGACAGCGGCCTTGTCGACGGACAGGTCGTGGTGGTGCGGGGATCCGGCTTTGATGCCAACGTGCAGGTTGGCTGGGCCCAGTGCCGATTCCGGGTGCCGACGCGAGGGCAAGACGACTGCGACATCGGCAACTACGGCCTGGCCACCACAGACGACCAGGGCAACTTCGAGACGAACTTCACGGTGCGCCGCTACGTCGCCGCTGCTTCGGGAACGTTCGACTGTGTCACCGGAACACTCAACGACGGCTGCGGTCTCGGGGCCGGCACGCTCTCCGACTACGACAAGTCAGGCCGCGCACTGTTGTTCTTCGACCCGGCGAGTGACGGCACGGTGCCACCCCGGATCGAGACGGACCAGCAGGACGGACTCGCCGACGGCCAAGAGATCACCGTCACCGGGACCGGCTTTCTGCCCAATGAGTTCGCCTACCTGACCCAGTGTCCGGTCGGCGGGTCCAACGGGATCGGCAGTTGCTACGGCGACGGTCAGGTCGGCGAGATTCAGGTGGACGACCAGGGACGTTTCGCGGTCACGATGTCGGCATTGCGGGTGGTGCAGGGGTCGGGCGGCGACATCGACTGCTTCACCTCGCCCTATCAGTGCCTGATCATCGTCCAGGCCAGTCGGCTGGCCAACACCATTCCGCTCACGTTCGACGGCGGAACGCCGGCGGCGCGCCAGACCGAGATCACGGTGACACCAAACCTCGACATCGGCGACGGTGACACCCTCACCGTTGTGATGTTCGATGTTGCGTCCGACGGCATCGTCACCATCCAGCAGTGTGTCGACCAGGGCCCGCTCGGCGAGAGTTGTGGTCAGGCCCAGGCGCTGTCGGTGCTGGCCGGTGACGGCGAGGCCGAGGTGGTCGTCTTTCGCGAACTCACCAATGCCGACGGCGACCAGGTCGACTGTGCGGCGCCTCGCCGAGGCTGCTTCCTGAAGATCTGGAACGACGAGATCGAACGGACCGACGTCCCGATCTTCTTCGCCGAGTAGGCGAACGCTTCGAGATTTCTCCGGCCCCGATGTATGAATTCGGGGTCGTGGCGACTCGAACAGGTGTGGAGTCGGTGGCAGAGGGGGCGATCTTGGCGAACGACATCGAGTCGACGTCGTTCGCGGACCTCTACGACAGTGAGTACGACCGGCAGGTGCGGCGGGCGTATCTCCTGCTCGGTTCGGGCAACGATGCGCACGACGTCGTAGCCGAGTGCCTCGTCGCTCTTCATCGGCGGTGGGAATCGGTGCGCAATCCAGCCGCCTATCTGAACCGCAGTGTCACCAATGCGTGCCACCGACACTCCCGCCGACACCGGCGAGAGAGGGTCGACCAGCCCGATCACCGGCGCGCCGACCCGTCGGCGACGACCGGATTCGATCGGGTCGACATCGGAGATGCTCTTCTGGCACTGCCGTTCCGACAGCGAGCCGCAGTCGTCCTGCGCTTCTACGGCGGGTTGACCGAGAACGAGATCGCCCACGCGCTCGGGATCCGACCGGGCAGTGTCGGGCCCACGCTGCATCGTGCGATGAACCGACTTCGAGAGGTGCTCCAATGACCGAATCATT
>CALKOE010000356.1 GCA_938091985.1 uncultured Acidimicrobiales bacterium
CTTGGCACTGCCAAGGTTCTCGCTGCGGCGATCGCTCGTTCCGAGCCCGATCTGGTTCTCGCGGCGACTGAGTCGTCCGATGGCTACACCGGCACGGTGCCCGAGATGGTCGCCGAACTGCTCGGCCTCCCGTCGGTCACGTTCGCCAAGTCCGTCGCGATCGATGGCGGCAACGCCAAGGTCCAGCGTCAGACCGAGGCGGGCTACGACGACGTCGAGTGCCCGCTCCCTGCCCTGGTCTCCGTGACCGCAGGTGTGGTCGAGCCCCGCTATCCCTCGTTCAAGGGGATCATGGCGGCGAAGTCCAAGCCGGTCGACGAGGTCACCTGTGGTGATCTCGGTATCGATGCCGGTTCTGTTGGTTGGGCTGGCGGTGGCCAGGAAATCGTCTCTGTTGAAGACGCTCCTGCCCGCGAAGCCGGCGAAGTGATCGAGGACGAAGGCGATGCCCATGAGCGCATCGTGTCGTTCCTCGAAGAGCTCAAGGTTCTCTGAGGAAGGCTGACATGGGACTCGACAAGATTTGGGTTTTCGGTGAGGCCAACGGCGACGCAGTCGCCACCATCACCCTTGAAATGCTGGCCAAGGCCCGCGAGATCGCTGACACGGTTGAAGTGTTCATGGCCGGCGACGGCGATGACTATGCCGAGGAACTCGGCGACCACGGCGCTGAAACCGTCTACGCCACGGGCGATCTCGACGGCGCGATGCAAGGCGTTGCCGTTGCGTCCGCAGTCGCGGCGGCCGTTGCCGACGGTGACGGACCCGACGCATTCATGCTCGGCACCTCCCAGGACGGCCGCGATGTCGCTGCCCGCCTGTCGGTGAAGCTCGATGCACCGGTGATCACCAACGTGGTCGACCTCGAAGTCGACGGCGACAGCCTTCTCGGCGAGGAGCCGATCTTCGGTGGCACGGTCGATGTGAAGACCAAGAACACCTCCGGCAAGCCCGGGATCTTCCTGGTGCGCCCGAAGTCGTTCACCGCAGAGTCATCCGGTGGCGCAGAGGCCGACGTCGAGGATCTCGACGTGCCCGACCTCGGTGCTGCCGGTAGCGCCCGCGTGACCGACCGATTCGTCGAAGAGTCCGATGGCCCGAAGCTCGACGAGGCGGCCATTGTGGTCTCCGGCGGTCGTGGCCTCGGCGAGAAGGACGCCTACGCGATGATTGAAAGCCTGGCAAAGGCTGTCGGCGGCGCCGCCGGTGCAAGCCGTGCGATCGTGGATGCCGGTTGGGTGCCCTACTCCTACCAGGTGGGGCAGACCGGCAAGGTCGTCAAGCCCACCGTCTACATCGCTGCGGGTATCTCCGGAGCGACGCAGCATCTGGTCGGTATGAAGGGATCGAAGAACATCATCGCGATCAACAAGGACCCGGAAGCGCCGATCTTCGCCGTTGCCGACCTCGGAATCGTCGGTGACGTCCACAAGGTCCTGCCGAAGCTGATCGAGGCACTCGAAGGCTGACGACCTGGCTGGACAGACCAGCCGCCAAGAATTGATGAACGGCCTCGGGGTTCGCCCCGGGGCCTTCGTCGTTGTCGGCCAGGGGGCAACGCTGGGTCGGCCAGCGTGCAATGGGGCCAAACGAAGAACAATGGGGCCAAAACGAAGAAATCGCTTCGACCGGTTTGACCGGTGAGGCGATGCGTTAAGAACCACCATAGCACAGGGATTTTTTCCATGCCGGGTGAACGGGGGGTATTTTGCACATTTTTTCCAGATTCTCGGAGACCGCACCGACTTTCTCGCTGCCGACGTCGAATCGAGAGAGTTATCCACAGTGAAATCCACACCTGTTGAACACGAAGGGCGTTCGGAACTGAACGAATGCCACACTGAGTGGTTCTCCTCTAGACCAAGGGCCAGGGGTACCGGTGTCCGCCGGAGTCATCTCGCGGGAAGCGGCCGGCGGTTGCGAGTGCGGTGGCGCGGGCGAGAAGGGCGTCTCGTTCGAACGGGTCGAGCAACTCACCCACCGAATCGGGGAGACCACGCTCGAGGAACCGCCAGAGCGACTCCGCGATGTCGTCGGGGAGGGGTTCGTCCTCGAAGTCCCACAGAACCGTGCGCAGCTTGAACTGTTGGTGAAAGGCGATCCCGTGGTCGATCGCCCATATGCGGCCGTCGGTACCGAGCAGACAATGACCCGACTTCCGGTCGGTGTTGTTGATCACGATGTCGAGCGCACAGATGCGGCGGAACTGATCGTCGTGCTCATCGCCTTGTTCGTGGATCGTGAAGTAGTGCTCCTCGAACCGTGCCGGCATGAACAGCTGCAGGGATCCGGTGTCGAGCGGGGCATCGTGGCGGACGACGGTGGGAGGCACAACATCCCAGCCGAGGTCGTCGGCCACCAGAAATGCAGCGACCTCTCGTTGGTACAACCCCGACGGGAAGTCCCAGAGCGGTCGTTCGCCCCGATGGGGCTTGTAGATGGCCTGCGCCTCGAGGCCGTCGTGCTCGATGTCCATGAGGAACGTGGCGTTGGACGAGTAGGGCATGCGCCCGACGGTGTCGAGCGTGCCCTCCCGCAACAGCTGAAGGGCGCGGTCGGTCGCGATCGGTTCGCGGTCTTGGAACGGACTCACTGCCGCCCCGGCCGCCCTAGTTGAGACACGGACACCATTCGCGGTTCCGAGGCTCGAGCGGTCGCCCGCAATACGTGCAGGGCGGACGACCCGACGACACGAGGTCGCGGGCGCGCTCGATGAGGCCGAAGACCTGTTCGCGCGAGAGCGAGAACCGGGCCTGAGCGACCGCTTCGTCTTCGTCGTCGGTTTCGGGGATCGCCTCGGCCATCACAATGAGACGATCGATGTCTTGCGCGTAGGCGATGCCGAGCGAGCCCACGGTGAAGGCCGAAATGACCGGCTCGCGCAATCCGAGATCGTCGGGGGCGGGGCCAACCTCGCTGTCGGGAAGATCATCGAGCACCTGGTCGAGGTAGTCGGCGAGCGCCGCGACCTGTTGCTTCTCGACCTTCAGGGACAGGAGCTGACCTTCTGCCCGCGCCTGTAGGAAGAACTCGCGTTGCCCTTTCGGACCCAGCGTGCCGACGGTCAAGAACTCGGGTTCACGGAAGTCGAACGACTCGTTCATGACGGCGCCAACGTGCTCAGGTCGTCGCCGGTCGAGTTCACGGTCAAGACGACGGGGCCCTCGGGGGTGTAGAGGATCGCCGTGATCGAGCACGGCGAGATCACGATGCGCTGAAAGAGGTCGAGGTGGGTGCCGGCCGCCGCGGCGACCACGGCTTTGATGACGTCGGCGTGTGACACCGCGACGATGGTCTCGCCCGGGTGCGCGCCCACGAGGTCGTGGACGGCATCGACCGACCGACTCTGCATCTCGGCAAATGATTCGCCACCGGGGAAGCGGAAACCACTCGGGTAGCGCTGTACCGTGCGCCATTCGGGCAGCTTTCGGAGCTTTGCGAGCTTCTGGCCCGTCCACTCTCCGAAATCGCATTCGATCAAACCCTTCGCCTGGCGAACCCGCAGCTTTCGAGCCTTGGCGATCGGGGCGGCAGTTTCACGGGTGCGCTCCATCGGCGACGCGTAGACCGCAGCGACCGAGCCGAGCTTCGCGATTCGTTGGGCGGCGCCTTCCGCCTGAGCCACGCCTTTCTCGGCGAGGTGCAGGTTCGGCGCTCGACCGGGGAGGGAGGCGCCGGTGGTCGGGGTCTGTCCGTGGCGAACCAGGAGGACCAGGGTCGGCTTCGGCGGATCGTTTCGACGTGCCATCGTCTCGCCAACGTACCCTGCACGGCGTGGGAAACCCTGATCAGCCGCGGCGGCTTCTGGCCCGACTGGAGAAGGACGTCGTGGCGTGCCGAGCATGTCCTCGCCTTGTCGAATGGCGCGAGCAGATCGGTCGCGAGAAACGTGCGGCGTATCGCGACGACGACTACTGGGCGAAGGCCGTTCCCGGATTTGGTGACCCGGATGCGCATCTGCTGGTGGTGGGCCTTGCCCCCGCGGCTCACGGGGCGAATCGAACCGGCCGGATGTTCACCGGCGACCGCTCGGGCGATTGGCTCTATCGGGGGCTCTACCGAGCGGGCTACGCGTCACAGCCCGAATCGACTGCGCTCGACGATGGGTTGGAGCTCGATGGCGCGTGGA
>CALKOE010000357.1 GCA_938091985.1 uncultured Acidimicrobiales bacterium
CATCGGATGCGAAGATCAACCCAGCCACGTCCATGGCTGCATACTCCCCCACCGCCGGGCGCTGTGCTGCGGCGGGCCGAGCGTCACCGGCTACAGCAACGGCGGCCGTTAGCGTCGATTTCATGACGGAGGGGACACGAGACCATCGCTGAACGCGTCCCGACACCTGGGGTGCGTGCCGGACGCCCCGAACTCCGCACGATCGTGCGCAACATCACCGCGCACCACACGATGCTGGTCGCGAGCGGTGTGGCGTTCACCTGCGTGTTCTCGCTGATCCCGGCGATGATCGCGGTGGTCGCCGTCTACGGCCTCGTCGCATCACCATCCGACGTCGAGTCCCATGTTCGCCCGCTCGTTGATGTGCTCCCCGAAGACGCCGGGCAGCTTCTCATCGAGCAGCTCCAGAACGTGACCGTGATCGACGGCACCGAGATCACCGTTGGTCTCGCCTTCGGGCTCATCGGTGTGGCCTGGGCCATCTCGAGCGCGATCAACGCGATGGTCATGGCCATACGGATCGCTCACGAAGTCCCGAGCCCCCACAACTGGATCCAAGGTCGAGTCTTCGCCTTGAAGCTCAGCGTCGTTGCCGTCATGGCCACCGCGGCGATGATCTGGCTGGTGGTCGTGCTCCCACCGGTGATGGATGACGCCAACATCGGCGGGGCCTATCGCTGGGCTGTCTCGATCGGCCGGTGGCCGCTCACGCTCATCGTCTCCACCACGGCGCTCGCGCTCTTCTACCGCTCGGTCGTTGGCCACCGGACCGGCCGCTTCCACTTCGTGTCGTGGGGGGCGATGGTCGCCACCGCGATGTGGGTGCTGAGCACCATCGGGCTGAGCGTGATCTACAACTACTTCGGCCGCATCGAGTCGACGTTCGGTTCGCTCGGCGCGGTCGCTGCGTTGATGGCCTGGCTGTACCTCACCGCGTTGGCCGCCCTTGTCGGCGCTGAGATCGACGGGGCCCGCTTCGACCACAACGGAGCAGACGCTCCACAGCTCTCCTAGCGTTCGATCGCAGCGGCTGCGCCGAGCACGGCGCGGCTCAGGCTCACCACACGGGCATCTCCCACGGGCGTTCCGCCACCGCGATTGCACGTCATGGCCATCGAGAGACCACTGCTCGGGTCGGCCCAGGCTCCAGAACCGCCGAAGCCGTAGTGCCCGAACGCCGCCTTCGCGGCCCGGCCGCCACCGAGCACCGAGTGATAGCCCAGACGCCACCGCATCGGCATCACCAACACGATGTCGCGACGGCTGTTCTGTTCCTCACCGATGCGGGCAACCGACTCCGGCGAGAACATCGTGTGGCCCTGAAGGGTTCCGCCCTCGGCGTAGACCGCATACATCGCGGCGAGAGAGCGCGCGGTGAAGAACCCGTTGGCGGCCGGAATCGAGGCATCCATGATCTCCGGCGAGACCACCACGTCCTCCATGCCCCGGGGAAGGAGTGCATTGATCATTCGTCGTGTGTTGACCGGGGCGCGAGTGAGGCTCAGCGTCTTCGCCAGCTGCGTTCCGACCACCTTCTGCACACGACGGATCGGGCGAGGCGCATTCCCGAAGAACGGACCCATGGGTTCGAGGGGCGCCACCCGGTGCCGTTCCTCGGGCGGACAGCCGAGAAACAGACCGTCGAGACCGAGCGGTGCGGAGATGTCATCGCGGACGACGTCGGCGAGAGCGCGGCCACTGACTCGACGAACGATCTCGCCTGCCAACCACCCGTAAGTGAGCGCGTGGTAGCCGGTCTTGGATCCCGGTGGGTAGGCCGGCGGTTGACGAGCGAGGGCGTCGACCATGTGGTCCCAGTCGAGCATCTCAGTGGCGTCGTCGATCACGCTGCGCAGCCGATGCAGACCCGCGGAATGGGTGAGCACATGGCGAACCGTCACGTTCTCTTTGCCGTTTTGGGCGAACTCGGGCCAATAGGCAGCGACGGGATCGTCGTAGTCGAGCAGTCCGGCCTCGGCCTGCAGGTGGAGCGCGAACGAGGCGACACCCTTTGTGGTGCTGAAGCACATCGCCAGCGTGTCGGACTCCCAGGGTTCGCCTTCGTTGGTGCGTTCGCCGCCCCAGAGGTCGACCACGAGTTCGCCGTGGTGATACACCGCGAGCGCCGCACCGCCAGCGGCCCGCTTGAGCTGACGACTGAATGTTTCGGCGACGTCCACGAATCCGGGCTCGTAGCTTCCGTCCATCGCCAGACTCTGACCTGTGGATGCAGTCATCTAGTGGATCACCGCGTCGGCGAGCGCTTGGAACTCCTTCTCGATTCCGCCGCTGACCAGATCGAGGTCGGGAAGCAGGTCTCGATCTCCCGTCACACCGAAGAAGAGTTGGCCGTCGTACGACACCACCGCGATCGTGAGTCCTTCGTTGTCGAGCACCTCGACGTACGGATAGGTCCTCAGGATCCGAGCCCCTCCCATGTAGAGCGGCATGGGTGGACCGGGCACGTTCGTGATCACCAGATTCATCGGGATCTGACGAGTGAGCAGCCGGGTGAGCGTGGGCGCCAGCGCCGGAATTCCGTCGCTCAGATTCATCATCAGCTCGGCGCCGTCGACCACACCC
>CALKOE010000358.1 GCA_938091985.1 uncultured Acidimicrobiales bacterium
ATGGACTGGGCCCCGGCCGGGCACCCTTCCGCCAAGGTCGCGTTGCGGCATCGCTGTCGCATGCACGGCGGTGAGGCTGGGGCGGTCGTGTCGTTGGCGCGTGCGTTGCGCACGATGCCGGGCACGGAGTTGGCATTGGCCGACGGGGCCATCACCGTCAACCACGCCCGCCGCCTTGCCCGCGCTGCGTCGCGGCCCGAGTTCGCCGAGGCCGAAGCGTTTCTGCTCGACAAGGCCGGTTCGTGGTCGTTTCGCGACTTCGAGCGGGCGGTCGCGTATTGGGAACAGGTCGTCGATGAAGCCCGCCGCGACGACGGCGACCCGGAGCCACCTGATCCGCGCGAAACCAACCGCGCCGCGCACGTGTCACAGACGATCTCTGACATGACCCGCGTTGATGCGTGGCTCGACCCGATCGGCGGTGCCACGTTCAGTGAGGCGTTGCGGCGCATCGAACAAGAGTTCTTCGACGCCGACTGGCAACAAGCCAAGAACGAATACGGCGACGCCGTCACAATCGACCGCCTGTGGCGCACCCCGGCGCAGCGCCGTGCCGACGCGTTGGTCGAGATGGCAGTGCGCGCGTCGGCCGCACCGGCAGACGGGCAACGGCCGCTGCCGCTGGTGATCATCCATGCCGACATCGACACCTTCACCATCGCCCTCTCCAACTATCTCGGCGTGCAAGGCCCCGTCCCGGCCGGCGGGGTGGAACGGCTTTGTGAGCTCGATGACGGCACCGTCATCTCACCCACCCAGATGATCGAACAAGCCCTGGCCGGGCATGTGCGGCGTCTCGTGTTCGAGTCACCCGGCGTGATCCTCGACTACGGCCGCAAACAACGCCTCTTCACCGGCGCCCTCCGCGAAGCCGTGATGGCCCGCGACAGGGTCTGTGACCATGCCGGCTGCGAGATACCGGCCCGACACTGCGAAATCGACCATGTGCAGGACTGGGACCACGGCGGCCACACAAGCCACCGCAACGGCAAAGCCCGCTGCACCTACCACCACCGAAACTGGAAACCCAGACCCGGCTAACGCCCGGCATGGCCCATGGGCCAGACTTTGTTCACCAGTCGCCGGCACCGCCGCGACGCAGGCAAGGGGACAGACGATGGGTCGATGGACGAGAGAAGAGCTCGAAGACGAGTTCGAGAAGTACCAGGCGCGCGCGCTCAAAGCCGCGACCACACACGACTGGCGCGAGTGGGCCGACCAGTTCACTGAAGACGCCACCTACATCGAGCACCACTACGGCACGATCGGTGGCCGCGAGGCGATCTACAGCTGGATCCAGTCCACGATGGACACGTGGCCCAACACCGAGATGATCTACTTCCCGATCGACTGGTACACGATCGATGAGGACAAGGGCTGGATCATCTGTCGCGTGTGGAACCGGTTCGCCGACCCTGGCGACGGATCGATCCACCAGGAAGCGAACATCACGATCCTCCACTACGCCGGCAACGGAAAGTGGAAGTACGAAGAAGACGTCTACAACCCGGCGCACTTCGGCGAGATGGTCAAGGGCTATCTTCGCCGCAAGAAGGAACTCTCCTCCGACGACTGAGCCCGGCGGATGACAGACTCGGGTCATGCGACCTGAGCAACGGCGGCGGCTCGACCGATTCTGGCTGGTGATCGGCGCGGCGATCATGGGCGGCCTCGCGATCGCTGCGGCCTTCATCGGCGACACCGAGCGCATCGGCGCGTACTGGGCTCATGCCCATGTCGACACAACCGGCGAGGCCCAGGTCGTCGAGGTGATCGACTACGACTTCGGGTCCAACCAACGCCACGGCCTACTCCGGCAGCTCCCCGATGTGCCGACCAGCACCCCGTTCACCGTCGAGTCTCCTACCGCACCCGACCAATTCCAGGTGCTTCCCTGGTGGCTCGGAACCGAACTCCGAGTGGGCGACCCCAACTCCACGATCAGCAATCGCCACCGCTACACGCTCACCTACCCGCACTCCGGCCTTGTCGAGGGCGACCGCATCGGATGGAACGCTGTGGGCGACGGATGGACGGTCACCATCCGCGAGGTCGAGATCCATGTCACGGCCGACCGGGAGCTCCTCGACCTCGAGTGCGACACCGGCTCCACCGGCACGACGGGCGGCTGCACGGCCGAGTCGGTCGGACCGGGCCATGTGAGCGTTCGTCACGATCAGGTCGACTCCGGCGAGTTCCTCACCGTCTGGGCCACCCTCGGCGGGCCGGTCGGTCCCGGCCTTGTCGCTGTGCCCACCGGCCCTGCCCCCGACCCCGGCGCAGGCTGGCAGGCCCCGCCGATCATCGCCGCGCTCGCAGCATTGATCGGCGCCGTCGCCCTCTCCCCGGTGATCCGGCGAGCCGGGCGCGAATGGATGTGGGAAGGCGGCACGGTCGATGCGGCCTTCGGTCCCGACGATCCTGCCGCACCGAAACGTCGTGTCGACCACACCGACCTTCGGGACATGACGACGATCGAGTTCGAGCCGCCGCGGGACATGAGCGCAGCAGTCGGTGGAATCGTGCATCTCGAGCGCGTCCACGACGACCACAAGATGGCGTGGCTTCTCGAGTCCGCCATCCGCGAAGAGATCGTGCTCGACCCGCAGGAAGAGAAGCCCACGATCCATCGGGGTTCCGCCTCGGCGAACTCCACGGTCGGCAAGATGCTCGACAAGATGTTCGGCGGTTCGTCGGTGATCGACCTCGAGAAGTACAACCCCACCTTCGCCTCTGGCTGGAATGACCTCAGCGGTGAACTCGAATCCTGGCGCCGGTCGAGCGGGCTGTGGGACGACAGGGGCCGACAACGGCGGGGCCGGGCCATCGGATTCGGTGTGCTGTCGATTCTCGTCGGCGGGGCGATGCTCGCCGCCGGTGCAGCTCTGTCGAACCGAACCGGCACCGAGTGGTATCCGTTGATCGCGATCGGTGGCGTTGTCGCCGGCTTCGGGATTGCCGCCGTCGTTCGAGCTTGGGAACTCCGAGTCCGAACGGCTGCGGGCTCCGGCGCGTGGATCCAAATCGAGTCGTTCCGTCGGTTCCTCCACGACTCAGAAGCCCAACACGTCGAGCGGGCGGCAGAGATGGGCCTCTTGCGCCAATACACGGCGTGGGCTGTCGCTCTCGGCGAGGTCGACCGCTGGGAGAGCGCCGTTGAGAACGCTGCTGCGCAGCCAAATTCCTCAATCGGCACCTACCGCCACACCAACTTCGTACTCGCCGCACCCCTGATCGCCCGGGCGGTCTCGACCGCTTCCACCGCTCCGTCGTCCTCCGGCGGCGGGGGCGGAGGAGCCGGCGGCGGAGGCGGGGGCGGAGGCGGAGGTTCATGGTGATCGAGGTCGGCTCCTAAGCTGCACCCATGGCCAAGCTCGGGACTCAGCGCATCCGCTCAGCGCGACGCGATCCGTGGCTTCGCTTTCGGGTCGGTATCGGCTTCCTCGGCCTGGTTCTGGTGGTCGGCACCGTCGGCTACATGTCGCTCGGCCTCGATGCCTTCGACGCCGTCTACCAGACCGTCATCACCGTCTCGACGGTCGGCTACCGCGAGCTCGGCATCGTTGACCGCCAATACGAAGTCTTCACGATCTTCTTGATTCTGTTCGGGACCGGCACCGTGCTCTACACGCTGGGTGTCCTGCTCGAGACTCTCTTCGAGGGCCAACTCGACGACCAATTTCGGAGGCAACGCATGCAACGTCGGATCGACGAGTTCAAGGGCCACGTGATCGTCTGTGGCTACGGCCAGGTGGGCCGCTCCATCGTGGACGAGATGGACCGAGCTGGGAAGGACGTCGTGGTGATCGACCACGCGGAGCTCGACCCAGAAGAGCTTCCCGACGGTGTCGAGCTCGTGACCGGAGAAGCCACCGACGACGACGTGCTGGCCAAGGCCGGACTTCAGCGGGCCTCGACCCTCGTGGTCGCCCTCGACAGTGATGCCGACACCCTCTACGTGTCGCTCACAGCTCGTTCGGAGAACGAAGAACTCTTCATCATCGCCCGCGCCAACAGCGCCGGCGTGGTGGACAAGCTCGGTCGCGTCGGTGTCGACCGGGTGGTCAATCCACACGAGATCGGCGGGTCACGTATGGCCGCCATGGTCCTCCAGCCCGACGTCACCGACTTCCTCGACGTCGTGATGCACGACCTCGAGCTCGAGGTCCGCATGGCCGAAGTCACCGCGACGCCGTCGAGCGGCTATGTGGGAACGAAGGCCGCCGACCTACACGACTCCGAACAAGCCTCGGTCACCCTGGTCGCGGTGCGCCGCGGCGGTCGGTTCATCACGAATCCGCAGCCCGACCTGACGATCGAAGAGGACGACATCCTCATCGTGCTCGGCACCGACGAACACATCCGATCGATGACCGGCACGCCGAGCTAGCAGAGCCGGCTCGTACCGCTACGGCTCGACGATTCCGAACAGACCGCTGAACGTGTCGATGGCGCCGAGGAGTGCTCGAACGGGCGCCTCGTTGTCGGCCTCCACATCTTCGGCCGCCAAGAAGCCGTCGGCGTCGATGTCGCCTCGCAGCAACGAAGCGACCCGGGCCTTCGTGGCCGTGACGTTGACGTCGACCACCTCGGCTCGGGTGTCGGGACGATGATGAATCGCGCAGTTGTCGATGCCGATCACGTGATCTTCGTCGATGTCGCTGAATCGCCAGTTCATCTCGAACCGCTCGCCCTCGAGCTGTTCGGCAATCAGCCGCACACCGATCACGTCGACCAGCATCTCCACGTCGAGTTCGTCGGTGACCGCCCGGGCACCGACGCCGATCCCCTTGCTGGCCGTCCGTAGTTCCATCGCCGCCATCAAATACGAGTCGCGCCATGGGCCCGATTCGGCCTGATAGGCCAACTGCTCGAAGCTGTCGGCTTGCAGGAGCCGCGCCGGCTCGTTGGTCGGGTCAGCGAAGACCAGATGGTTCAACAACTCGCAGACCCAGCGATAGTCACCCTCGTCGAACGCGGCCTGAGCCAGTTCCAGCACCCGCTCGGCGCCGCCCATCGACTCGACGTAGCGAGTGCCGCTGTTCTCCGGTGTGTGGGGGTGGAGGTTGGCCGGGTTGCCGTCGTACCAACCGAGGTAGCGCTGGTACACGGCCTTCGAGTTGTGGCTGACGGTGCCGTAGTACCCCCGCGTGTGGCCCTGGGCCGTGAAGCACTCCGGAGCCGTGAGATCTTCGGCGATCTCTCGAGGGGTGAGGCCGTGGTTGGCCCGGCGCATGGTCTGGTCGTGGAGCCAGCGATACATGTCTCGCTGCTGCTCGAGATAGCGGCGGGCGTCGTCGTTGCCGAATCGCGGCCAGTTGTGGGTGGAGAACATGACATCCATGCCGTCGCCGAACAGGTCGATGGCTTCCTGGATGTACTTGCTCCAACTCAGCGTGTCTCGGGCCTGCGCACCGCGAAACGGCAGTGCGTTGTGCATGGTGTGTGTGCAGTTCTCAGCGATGCACAGCGCGCCGTGATCCGGGAACATGAAGTTCATCTCGGCCGGAGCTTCGGTGCCCGGGGTGTTCTGGAAGACCACACGCACGCCGTCGATCACGAGCTCCGTGCCGGTGAGGGAGATCTCCTCGGTCGGTGCCAAGAGGTCCGACATGGCCCGCGGGATCCCCTTGCCGAGGCCGCAGTCGATGTGCCCGGTCGGCCCGGGCGGGAGCAGAATGCCGAACTGATAGAGCGCCCGTCGCCCCATCGCCGGACCGGCGATGATGTTCTCGCTCACGGCCTCACGCATGAACCCTTCGGGGGCAAGGATGCGAACATCGCCCTTGGCCACAGCGTCGTGATCCGTCACGCCGAGGATGCCGCCGTAGTGGTCGGTGTGGCTGTGGGTGTAGATGACCGCGGTGACCGGGCGCTCGCCGAGCGTCGTATTCGCGAGGTCGAGGCACGCACGGGCGGTGAACGACGTCGTGAGCGGATCGATGATCACCCAACCGTCGTCGCCTTTGATGAAGGTGATGTTGGAGATGTCGTAGCCGCGGGCCTGCCAGACACCGTCGGCCACCTCGAAGAGCCCATGAATCGCGTTGAGACGACCGTGGCGCCAGAGGCTTGGATGCACCGAGGCCGGAGCGTCCTCCTGCTCTCGCATGAAGTCCCAGTCGTTGGTGTCCCAGGCCGGGCCGATCGGCCCCTCGATGATGCCGGTCTCGTGCTGCGCGATGAGGCCCCGGCTGGCGCGCTCGAGGTCGCCCGCGTCGTCGAGGTTCAGCTCTGCAGCGTGAGCGGCGTTGATCGCCGCCGTGTGGGTCGATGCGGGCTTGGGCTGACGCTGCTCATCACTCATGGCCGAAGTATTGCCCACGACGACACTACGGTCACGACCGTGACGCGCTTCGTTGCCCTCTTTCGCGGTGTGAATGTCGGAGGCCACAACCGGTTGCCGATGGCTGAGCTGCGCTCCCTGTTCGCAGACGAGGGATTCCACAACGTTGTTTCCATCATCCAGAGCGGCAATGTCTGCTTCGATGCAGAGCCGGGGAGCGACCCGAGCTCGCTGACCACGGCACTGCGCCTGGCGGTCGCTCAGCGCTTCGACGTCGATGTGCCGATCACGCTGCGTACCGCGGGTGAGATCGACGCAGCCCTCGCAGCGCACCCGTTTCCGATCGGAGAGATCGAGCCGAAGCTGCACCACATCATGTTTCTGGTCGATACTCCCCCGGCAGATGCGGCCGACGACATCGGCGACCACGCTCCCGACGAGTTCGAGGTCATCGGGCGCGAGATCCATGTTCGCTACCCGCAGGGGTCGGCGCGCAGCAAGCTCTCGGTCGATCTCGTCGATCGCCGACTGTCCACGACCGCCACGGCCCGCAACCTCCCGACCTGCGAGAAGATCGCCGCGGCGTTGCGCACTCAGTAGCGCAAGCCCGGCGAGGTCAGCTGCAGCCGCTGGTGGTGCCGCAGTCGCCGCAGACGTAGCACGCACCAGCACGCTGCATCGGTACGCCACACGTCATGCAGAACGGCGCATCGGAGGCCGCCGCACGGGGCGGGACCGGTGTGGGGACCCGGTCGACGGCAGCCGGTTCGGCCGGAGCATCGCCTGCGCTGAACTCGAGTTGGGCAACCAACTCGCTGGGCGACGGCACGCTCGGCGGGTCGGCAGGAATGTCGGAGCCCTGGCTCGTCTGGGTGGCCTGTTCCTCCACGCCCGGCAGAGTGGGCTGGGTGCGTTCGCCGGTGGTGAGAATGCCGAGTCCGACGCGCTCATCGTGGCTCAGGTACATCACCGCGAGCTTGCGGAAGAGGTAGTCCATCAAGCTGTTGGCGATCCGGATGTCGGGATCATCGGTCATGCCGGCCGGCTCGAAACGCATGCCGACAAAGGCCTCGACGAACGCGGTGAGTGGGACGCCGTATTGCAGACCGTGGCTCAGTGAGATCGCGAAGGCATCCATGATTCCGGCGAGCGTGGAGCCCTGCTTCGACACGCGGACGAAGATCTCGCCGGGCCGGCCGTCGGGGTACTCGCCGACGGTGACGAACCCCTTGCAGTCAGCAACCCGGAACTCGAAGGTTTGTGATGCACGCGACCTAGCCAACTTCTCGCGTACCGGCTGCTGCACGATCTTCTCGACGACCCGCTCGACCACCTGGGTGGCCGCCACGGAGCCTGGAGCCGCCTCGCCTGCGCCGTCACCGGCCGACATCGGCTGCGCGACCTTGCAGTTGTCGCGATACAACGCGACGGCCTTGAGGCCGAG
>CALKOE010000359.1 GCA_938091985.1 uncultured Acidimicrobiales bacterium
CGGTTCAGAGATCACCGTCCGGTTGGACGAGGCGAACCCCGAAGAGCGGCTCGTTCGCTTCTCCGTCAGTGGCTGACGGCAGGCTTCAGCTCTTTGGCGTGAACGACCCAGCGCTCGACCTCTGACAGCGAGGGGGGACGGCGCACGAGGCGCTTCTTCTTGGCCGAGTTCACTTCGTGCATCTTGGCGTGGAGGTTGGCCGGCTTGCGG
Source organism: uncultured Acidimicrobiales bacterium (assembly GCA_938091985.1). GTDB lineage: Bacteria > Actinomycetota > Acidimicrobiia > Acidimicrobiales > Aldehydirespiratoraceae > JAJRXC01. The sequence goes on from CALKOE010000359.1 coordinate 211, forward strand.
TTGCGCAGTTCCTTGACTGTGTCGACGCCAGAAGCCTCGAGAAGGTCGCTGTATTCCTTGCCGACGCCGCGCACACGCATCAGGTCTGCCCGGTTGACCCACTCGAGAACCTGGTGCTCAGTGCAACCCGACTCCTTCGCTATCGCCTTGCGGCCCTTCTTGGTGCCACCGTCCTAGAGCCCCTGTGTCGTACTCACGCCGGCCTTCGCCAGCGCTTTCCGGTTCTTGGGGCCGATGCCTTCGATGGTCTCGATCTTGGCCATGTCGTTGCTCTCCTGCTGGTCGGGGACGTCCCGCAACTCCCGACGCTACGCGGTGCAGATTGGTCGCGCCGACCAACGAGAAAGTTCGCGAATTTCTCAGTCAGACCGCGGCGGCTAGAACGCGGTCGTGAGCACACTCGCCAGCGGCCGTCACAGTCAGACGCTCGGCACCATTCACGCCCATGAGGAGCGTGTGCTCGAACTGGGCCGTGCGAGTGCCATCGGCAGTGGCCGCAGTCCATCCGTCGTCCCACATCGCGGCCTGGGGATCGCCCAGCGTCAGCATCGGTTCGATGGTAAAGGACGTCCCGATCTCCAACGGCGTGGAGAGCCGGCGATCGTAGTAGTGCGGGATCTGCAGGGATGTGTGGAACTCAGTCCCGACACCGTGACCGATGAATTCTCGAACCACGCCGAGTCGGTGCTTGACGGCGTGACGCTCGATTGCCTGGCCGATGTCTCGCACCGGTCCACCGGGGGTGACCGCAGCAATTGCCAGGTTCAACGATTCAAGTGTGACCTCAACCAGCTGGACCGATGCGGCGTCGACCTCGCCGACCAAGAAGGTCGCGGAGGTATCGCCGTGGACGCCATCTCGGTAGAGGGTGACATCGATGTTGATGATGTCACCGTCGGCAAGCGGCCGTGAATCGGGGATGCCGTGGCAGATGATCTCGTTCACTGAGGTGCAGACCGACTTCGGGAATCCGCGATAGTTGAGCGGGCTCGGATAGCCGCCGGCCTCGACACTGAGTTCGTGGACCACTCGGTCGATTTCGTCTGTCGTGATTCCGGGGCGAACCAGCTCACCGGCCCGGAGCAGAATCTCCGCAGCCGCAGCGCCGGTCTTGCGCATCGACGCGATCTCATCGGGAGTTCGGGTGACGGCACTCACTGACGGGCCGGGGTCGCCGCTCACCGCATAGGGCGGGCGCTCGACCTCGGCCGGGACGCGACGAGTAGGACTGAGTAGGCCAGCGGTGACCGGCGGCAACGAAGGCGTCACCTTCGAGGCGGGTCCGTTACGTCGCTTCCGTTTGGCCATTAGGACAGCATCTCACTCATCGAAGGAACCTGCTTACCGACTCGACGACGCATGCGGGCTTGTTCTGGCCCTCGATCTCGACGGTGATCGTGACCACAACCTGCACCCCACCATTGATCTCCTGAGCCTCGGTGACGATCGCGGTCGCCCGGATTCGACTGCCGACAACGACCGGCTGGGGAAAGCGGACTTTGTTCGCCCCGTAGTTGATCCCCATCGAGACGCCATCGACGCGCATCAGCTCGGGGAGAAAGAGGTTGGTGATGGCCAAGGTGAGGTAGCCGTGGGCAATCGTCGCACCGAACGGACCATCCGCAGCGGCTGTCGGATCAACATGGATCCACTGGTGATCACCAGTCGCCTCAGCGAACTGGTCGATGCGATCCTGCTCGATCGCGACCCATTCGGTGGTGCCGAGGTCGCGGCCGACAGCGGAAAGGAGCTCGTCGGGAGTGGCGAATACCGTTGTCATCCCGACCACGGTATCTGCACCTGCCCGTGGGCCAATGCAGCCGTAGGCGGGACTATCCGAGAGAGACCGACGAGAGAAGGTCGCTGACCGACTCCCAGCCGTCAGCGGTCCCGCCGTTGAGCGGCGCGGCAGTCGAGATGGCGATTCCGATCACCTGATCGGCGCCGATCCGTGTCTCCGCGCTGGTCGCGTGGAATAGCGCAGCCTGATTCGCTCGGCTGTCGTCTGCTTGCGCGCTGACCACGGGAATGGATGAGGCCGTGGTCAGCAGTGCTCCGGCCATGACCTGCTCGACATCGAGGGGCGAAGCGTTCGACAGAAGCATCACGGCGGTATGGCCGCGGTCGTCGAGATCCCAAGCACAGTTGGCGACGTACTCGCCTGCCGTTCGATAGTCGCCACCAACGACATCAGCACATCGGGTCGAGACAGCGATGCCCTCGCCACCTACAGCGAGCACGACCGCTCCGTCGTCGGCAGGGCCAACCACGGCGGTCTCCTCGCTAGCGGTGCAGCCCACAACGATCGCTCCTGCCGGCGCCTGTGCGGCGACTCCGGCGACAAGGCGTTCGTGGTCATGGTTGCGACCAGCGAGTACGAGATACAAGGCGACGCCGTCGCCTCCGCTCGCCTCAGCGGCCGCCGCCATGCCGGCAACGAACGAGTCGGTGTCGGTGCTTGATCCGACACAGCTCCACCGTGCACCGTCGGCCGAGACCGAGGCGTTGTTGTTGACCTGTATGTGCGTCACCAGTTCCGAGTCGGCAATGCGCGGCCAGCTGTGAGGTTTCGGTGTTGGCTCTCGCGGCCAGCACGTTGGTGTCAGGAACCGATGCTGAGTTGTTCGACGCTCGCAATCGCCAGCGAATGCGAGTCGCTTGGACGCATGTTCGCGAAGATCCCTATACCCCTTTGAGATCCGGGGAGCGAATCTGTCGCAGCACTCGCACCAGAGATGCGACACCGAACAAAACCATTAGAACGCCGATCACGATCCACGCGAGCAACGGCATCTCACCTGACCCCGCACCAGCGATGTATGCGTACGGAGCGACAAAGGACAAGAGAGCGATCGCTGCCCAGATCTGCGTGCCGCCCCAGTTCTTAGAACGCGCTTCTTTGACCACCCGAAGTTGCCCGTATGCGTATGGCCACGCTGTTCCGACGTCGATCACCAGAAAGGCCCAAGGGTTGATCCCGTATTCGCCAAGGGTTGGCCAAACGATCAGGGCCCGACCGACCGCGTACGCCACTACGCCACTACGCCACTACGCCAACGATCCAAGCTTTTCCGAGAGAGCCCAATCGCGATTGTTCTGCCATCTCTCTCCACCTTAGAGCCACGACACCAGAGATTCGGGACCACGAAGAGTGTCGACCTTGACTCACTCAGCGCGACCGCGGCTTGACTTACGCCAGCTGCGGTCTCTAGCCTCTAGGCCTTATGGCCCTGGTCCCCAGCGTGCCGGGACTTGTCGTCCGGCCTGTGGAAAGTCGTCCGGCCTGTGGAAAGCGATTCGGAGATGGACGCTGTGCGGCGTCTCCACGCCGACTGTTACGTCGCGGCAGGGTATGACACGACGAGCGACCTCGACGAACACGGCTTCATCGATGATCCCTGGGTCCCGTTCAGCGACTACTACGCGGCTCACGACACGACGACCGGAGATGAAATCGTCGGAACTTGCCGACTCATCCGACCATCAGTTCGAGGGTTCCCCGCCTTTCAGGAGGGCGCTACCACCGCCCACGCCTCGAAGTATTCTCGCACCTCGATCCCTCCCTCTGCGTGGAGGTCTCTGCACTCGCGACTCCTCGGAGCGGCGCCCAGAACATGGCCATCTCGGCTGCGCTGTATGGGTTGGTCTGGCAGGAATCGATACGCCAAGACCGCGCTTACATGCTCGCGGTCATGGACAACCGACTACTTCGAATCATGCGCCGTTGGTTCGAGTTTCCCTTCGAACCCCTCGGCGAAACTACTGACTACATGGGTTCGGCCTCGACTTCTGTCTCGATGTACCTCCCTCGTACAATCGAACTGCTCGCGTCCTCAAATCCTGAGACGCTCAAGTTCTTCTCAGGAGACATCCCGTTCCGCGAACTCAACAACATCGCAATCGATCTGAGGGCGAACGTGCCGGAGCACCGCTCCAATGTCGTGGAACTGAGAACGGCAAAGCTCGCGACCTAGAGCTGCACAACTCTCACATTCGTTGATGTTCGGCCGACCCAACGGACTATGGGAAAGGCCTGGACCACGACTGTGGCCATTGGACTCGTGGGCGTCGCTGCGGCGACGGTCATGGGGGATACTGCACTGGTTGCTGTACGCGCCCTAGCGGGGGTG
>CALKOE010000360.1 GCA_938091985.1 uncultured Acidimicrobiales bacterium
GCGCGGAGTAGAGCGGTGCCCTCGGGGCGGTCCGGGCCGATGTGGCGCTGGTGATCACCAGCACCTGTCCGGCACCTCGCTCGACCATTGCCGGGACCATCGCATGCAGAAACTCGAACGGGGCGTTGATGACGCCCTGTGTGAGTCGGTTCAGGTCCTCGGTGCTGGCCGACTTCAGGAACCATCCGCCGATGATGGCGCCACTGAAGAGCACCGCGGAGTCGACGCGCCCGAAGTCGGTGAGCGCGCGATCGAGAAGGGTTGCGGCGAACTGCGGGTCGTGGTCGGGGCCGAGCTCCTCGGCGGTGCACGACGAAACTTTCGCACCGGCGGCTTCGCATCGGGCGACGAGGTCGCCGCGTGGACCGCCGAGCACGAGATCGTGGGAGTCAGCCGCCAGGCGAGTCGCGAGGTCGGGCCCGACATAGCCGCCGGCGTTGGCGATGATGGCGACGCGGAGTTCGCTCACTTCTCAGCTCCGACGCGAACAACATGGCCGATGGCCGGGTCGACGCGCCCGGGGAGCATGTCGGCCCAGAGGGCAGCGAGCTCCGCGGGGCCATCGTGGCGAACGATCGTCATCCAGTCGTCGGTCCACGCGGAGTAGGCGGTCCATGCCTCGAGGATTCGTCGCTCCATCTCTTCTCGACCCCACTCGGAGGTGCGCTTCTCGATCTGTGTGGGAGCGAAGAACAGTTCGGGAGTGGGCCCCGGCAGGTCGGCGTCGCTCCCCATGCTGTCCCAATCGGTGGCGCCGACCGAGCTGCTGGCCTTGAGGTCGTCACCGAAGTGCGTGTGGACCGCGAGTCGCAGGTCGCCGGCGGCCGACATGTCGATGTAGACGGCCGGCGCGGTGTCGAGGGTGGTGACGTCGTCGTATGTGACCACCTGGTCGTAGCAACCGAGGGCGGTGGTGAATTCGACGTTGCCCGGCGAGGTGAGGCCGACCACGTGGACACCCTCCCGCTTCCCCATGAGGTGGGCTACGCCGATGGCGGTCTTGCTGGAGGCGCTCGACACGACGACGGTGGTTGCACCGAAGAGGTCGTTGTCGCCGCACCAGTCATCGATCACGAACGAGGTCATGAAGAGTGGATGCAGCAGCATGCGTTGTTCTTCGCGCTCCGGGTCGTGCAGCGGGTCGGCGTCGGTCAGCGCGTAGCGGTTGTAAACGCTCGACATCGGCTGGCGGTGTGCAGCCATGTCGTGGAACGAGTGGGGGTTGATGCGACCCGGCTCGAACACGACGTGGGAAGCCATCGGGAGATAGCCGTAGGCGCGGGTGCCGACCGCGACGCCGTCGCATCGGCTCTCGATGATCTCGGCGTGGCCGAATGCCGGCACTCGCCCCCAGCCCTCGTCGGCCGCAGGGAAGAAGTCCCAGTAGCCCATCATGTGGCCGATCACCGAGTAGGTGATGTTGTTGGATGTGAGGGCGAAGTGGTCGATCCGAGCGAGCACCTGTCCCTCGGCGAGCTCGGGCGTCTGCTCGACCGCTCGCGTCTCGGATCGGTTCTCCCGGTTCACTTCGAAGGTCGTGGTCATTCGGCGACCGTAACCGGAGTCCTCCGGCCGTGGGACACTTGCCCGATGGCGAACTGGACCTGCCCCGTCTGCGACCGCGGATTCGGCCGTCGAGGCCAGGGGCATGTCTGTGAGCCGACCGAGCCGCTGGACGAGTATCTGGCGCGATGGTCAGACGCTGACCGGGCGGTGGCGGAGCGTGTGATCGATGCAGTGGACGACTGCGGGCCGGTCGACATCGAAGCCGCCCAAGTGGGTCTCTTCTTCAAGACGACCCGAACGATCGTGCAACTTCGACCCAAACACAAGCGGCTGGAGCTGATGGTGATCGTGGGGCGCAATGTGGAGGGCGCTCGGGTCCGACGAACCCTCGTCGACGGTCGCCGACACGCGGTGTTCACCGACCTTCACTCGCCTGATGACGTCGACGATTGGGTCCACGAACTGCTCTTCGAGGCCTACGGCATGCATCCCGGTGACGGCTAGGAGATCTCAGGCTCCGAGCTCGTCGAGGAGTTGGTCGATCCGGCGGGTCTGAGCAGCGAGCTCGTTCTCGAGCACCGCAACCCGCGACTCGAGATCGCCGGTCGGAGGGGGCACCGGGGCCAGAGTGGGCGACGGCGCGGGCGCAACGGCGCTGTCGCGATGCGGTGTGTTGTCGGTCGGCACGGGCTCGTGCGCTGGCTCCGCCACGGGACCGTCATGGGTGGCCGCCCAGCACTGGTCGATGCGGGGTTCGCGCTCGCCGGCCTGGCGAGGCAGGCGAATCACGAGCGGCTGATGGCGAGCGGCGAGCCGGTCGATCGCAGCGTCGACAGCGTCCTTGTCGCCGCCCGGGCCGTCGGTGTAGCGCTCTGTTCGCGTGGCGATCTCGTTGAGGGTCTGCGGACCGCGGAGCAAGAGTGCGGCGAGAACCGCGAGCTCGTGCCCATCGATGGCCAGCGTTTCGTCGACGATGTGCTTGTGCTTGCCGACGCGGTGGCCACTGCCGGAAACCGTCCGGGCCAGCTTCATCTCGCGGAGCTCGAGCATGAGCGCATCGACCTGACGCTCCGCATAGTCCACGACCGGGTTGCGGTTGGTGCTCTGATTGCAGGCGTTTTTCAACGAGTTGCTGGTGAGCGGATAACTGTCGGGCGTGGTCTGGGCCTTCTCGACCAGGCACCCGATCACGCGGGCTTGCTCCGCCGTGAGGTCTATGGTCGAGACCCTAGGTGACGTCGAAGGCCACCGGCGGGCTACGGCTGGAGCGCTTCGAAGAAGTGCTCGACGAGGCCATTGACGATGTCGGCCCGTTCCCATTGGAGGAAGTGCCCGGCCCCGGGCACCGCTACCGGGCCGACGCGGTTGCGAAACGCTACCTCACAGCAATGGATGAAGTCGGGGCCCACGACCGCGTCGTCGGGGCCGTAGAGCACGAGCGTGGGCACGTCGACGAAGTCGGCCACCAGGGCCGGTTCGCTCTGCGCTCGGCCGTAGCGGCCCTCGTAGGGCGCCCAGGCCGATCGCAGACGGTCGCGCTCGCGGAACGGCTCGGTCATGAACTCGAGGTCGTCGGCGCTGAACGCGCCCGGCGATGCCAACAGGCGGTGCGTGTAGAACCCGCGTACCCAGCGTTGGCGCTTCTCCGGGGTGTCGAGTTCCTCGATCAGGTCATCGCCGTGTTGGCCCTGATCGATCTGGTAGTCGGTGGTCGGGCCGTCTCCCATCGACTTGATCGTGGTGAGATCGATGCCCGCTTCGACGAAGTCGTCGAGCAGGATCGGCGGAACCGTGTTGAAGAACACGAGCTTGTCGACGGTGTCGGGGAAGCGGTGGATCAGATCGACGGCGACCGCGCCGCCCACGTCGCCAGCGACGATGCCGTATCGCTCGTGGCCGAGACCTCGCATCAGTTCGTGGCAGTCGCGGCTGTAGCGGGCGA
>CALKOE010000361.1 GCA_938091985.1 uncultured Acidimicrobiales bacterium
CCCGCGAATCCACCATCCCGAAGGCCACATGCATCCGCATCCTTCGCGCCCTCGTCGACCAGGAACTGCTCGAGGTCGATCCCGACACCCGTCGCTACCGCGTCTCGTTTGCCCTCATCGCACTCATGGCCGACCGGGTGCAAGCCGACGGTTCGATCGATCTTCTCCGCAACGAGCTCGTCCGGTTGGGCGCAAGCGCCCACGAGACCGCAGGAATCGATCTCCTGATCGGCGACGACGTCGTGGTCGTGCTCCAGATCGAAGGCCCCCAGCTGATCAGCCAGACCAGCAAGCCGGTCCCGCGGCGGCTCCCGATCTTGCGAACCTCGACGGGCAAGGCGTTCCTCGCCTGGCACCACGATCTGGCCACCGCCGGAGCGGTCGTCGACACGCTTACTCCAGCAGAGCGAGCAGGTCTCGAGAAGGAGCTCGCCACAAACCGACAGCGCGGCTACGCGGTGGCCTTCGACGACCTCGACCCCGGTGCAGCGGCAATCGCCGCGCCGGTCATGGTCCACGACACCATGATCTGCACGGTGTGGATCGGTGGCCCGACCTTTCGCATGACCCCGGCCGAGATCCCCAACCTCGCCGTCCATGTGGTGGACTCGGCCAACCGCCTCGCGATCTTGCTCCGCACCGGGCAGGTCTCCCTCGACGATCTTCCATCCGCTCCACTGAGAGAAGTCTCATGACGACGACCCGCATCGCATGCCTGCAGACCGAGCCAGTGCTCGGTGCCGTGACGCAAAACCTCGCCGACCAGGCGGTCGCCTGCGCCGAAGCCATCGCCAACGGCGCCGACCTCCTCGTCCTGCCCGAGTGTTCGACCACCGGCTGGGCGTTCGAGAGCGTCGAGCAAGCCCACGAGGTGGCCGAACCGGTCCCCGACGGCGCCGCGTGCCAGCAATGGTTGGCGCTGTGCCGCGACGAGGGTGTCCATCTCGTCGCCGGCGTGGTCGAGCGCGATGGCGATGACCTCTTCAACACCGCCGTCCTGATGGGCCCCGACGGATTGATCGGGACCTACCGCAAGGCTCATACCTGGGCGCTCGAGAAGACCTTCTACGAACCAGGCGACCTCGGCGTCCCCGTCTACGACACTCCGCTCGGCCGGATCGGCATGCACATTTGTTACGACTGCTGGTTCCCGGAATCGTTCCGGCTCATGGCCGCCCAAGGCGCGGACCTGATCTGTGCACCGTCGAACTGGGTACCGGTCCCGACGCAACGAGATGACCTACCGGCCATGGCCAACCTGTTGTGCATGACCAACGCCCACACGAACCTCGTCTACGTCGCCGCGGCCGGGCGGGTCGGCGCCGACGGCGATCAGCCGTTCATCGGCCAGAGCATCATCGTCGATCACGCGGGCTGGCCGATCGCCGGCCCGGCCAGCGCTGAGCAACCCGAGATCATCTACGCCGACGTCGATCTCATCGGGTCGCGGGCGGAGCGCCACGGCAACCCGTTCAACCAACCTCTACGTGACCGGCGGCTCGACGTCTACGACGAGATGCTCGGCTCCAGCCACCCCGCGGGCGAATACTGACGAGGGTCAGTTCGCGACTTGCTCGACCGATCGCAGCGCGTTGCGCACCTCGTTGGTCTTGTCGAAGAAGGCTGCGTCGTTGCGAATGGCATCGCTGCGCTCGCCCAGGTCGATGTCGATCGTCGAGTGGATCTCCCCGGGCCGTGGCGACATCACGACGACCCGTGACGACAGATACACCGCCTCGGCGATCGAGTGCGTGACGAAGATGATGGTGGTGTCGAGCTCCTCATAGATGCGCAGGAGCTCCGCCTGCATGTGTTCACGAGTCATCTCGTCGAGCGCGCCAAACGGCTCGTCCATCAACAAGAGCTTCGGCTCGAAGGTGAGGCAGCGAGCTATCGCTACGCGCTGCTGCATGCCACCTGAGAGGTGGAAGGGGTAGTGCGATCCGAATTCCTCGAGCTTCACGAGCTCGAGCATCTGCTCGCTGCGCTCGCGCCGGTCCGCCTTGGACCAGCCCTTGAGCTCGAGCGGCAGCTCGATGTTGGCTCGGACGGTGCGCCAGTCGAAGAGGCCCGCCTTCTGGAAAGCCATGGCGTGGTCCTGGTCGAGCCGCGCCTGCGGCGCCGGCTTGCCGAAGACCGACGCAGTGCCCCGGCTCGGGGGCAAGAGATCGGCGATGACTCGCAGCAAGGTGGACTTGCCGCAACCCGAAGGCCCGATCAGCGAGACGAACTCGCCCTGGCCAACGGTGAGGTCGATACCACGCAGAGCCTCGACGGCGTTGGCCGCTCCTTCGTTGAAGACCTTGTCGACGCCAACGAGTTCGACTGCGGGAGCAGCCGGGTCGATAGAGGTCATGCGGATTCCCCGTCCATCATGTCGTCGGGAACGATCCCGAGATCGTTGAGTACCTCGCGGGCCAGGCGGAATGCCTCGACGCCTGCAGGAACGCCGGCGTAGACCGACACCTGCATGAGCGTGTCGCGAATCTCCTCGAGTGTGCAGCCGTTTCCGATCGCGGCTCGCAGATGCGTCTTGAACTCGTGTGAACGGTTGAGCGCCGAGAGGATGCAGAGGTTGTTGAGGCTCCGCTGCTTGTCGGTGAGCACCGACCGCGTCCACACGCCGCCCCAGCAGTACTCCGTCACCGTTTCCTGGAACTCGCGGTTGAACGAATCGACACCGGCAAACGCCCGGTCGACGTACTCGTCGCCGAGCACCCGACGACGAGCGGCCATGCCTTCGTCGAACTTCGAATCGGTCACGCGCTACCTCGCTTCGAGCTGATCGGCGTCACCATGCCGCACCGCTGTTTCCGCGAGTGAGGGCGCAACGCTCGTGCCCGCTCAGGCCGACTCGCCGTCTCGCGGCGCCATGACCGTGTCGGTGTCGAGCGTTGCCGGGAGATTGCTGGCCCGGATTCGCTCGGCAAACGAGTAGTCGAGCGGGGCAATGCCATCGAACGGCGCGTCGAGCGCGATCTCGGCGCTCTCTGCATAGGGAGCGGCATCGCGAATGGCCAAGGTGACATCGGCCGTGACGCCCGACAGCAGATAGATGTCGGCCTCGAGTCCAGGGAAGAACCGGCTCGTGTACGACATCACGCCGTGGACCCCGTCAACCGCTACGGCACGCTCGGCTGCCGCCCGGGCGTCGCCATCGCCACGACGCAGCACCACGCGGATGCCCGTGTGGCCAACGTGGGGCACGTCGCGGTCATCGAGGCGCAACGCCGGATCGCCGACGACCCACGAGAGATCCATGGCGTCGCCGGTGCGAACAGTGCGACGGCCCGCACCTTCCATGCGACCGCCGGCCTCGAGGACCTCACGGAACTCGGTCATCGCCTGGATCGCGTCACCGGGATCAACCGAGGTGAGATAGATCGTGACGTTGACACCCTTGCCATCGTCGAAGCCCGGGTAGGTGCCCGTCGTCGGAAGCCGGATGTCGTGCAACTCGGGCGGAGCGACATAACGACAGCCCGCGGCGATCTCCGGCATCGCGATGTTGGGCGGCAGATGCTCGAGGTCGTACCAGCGATTCCAGCTCTCGATGTTGTCGTGGTCGGTGTCGAGCGCCGTGAAGATGATGCCTTTGGCTTCCATGACCTGCTCCCTGTCTCTGGCTTCTGGTCTCTGGTCTCTCGCCCTACTTCTCGAAGAGGGGGATGTGGGCGTCGCCCAGAAAGTGTGTCTCGTTGAAGCTTCGCACGGTGACGGAGTCGCTCGAGGCCGAGGCGAGGACCCGAGTGACCCCTGCGTAGTCCGGCACGAACCGAAGCGTGTCGTCGATGCCGAGCATCTGAGCGAACCAGACCGACGTGACCATGCCGTGGCAGAACACCGCGACCCGGTGACCCGAGTTGTCGGCGACGATCTGCGCGAACGCGGACTGGACGCCCGTCATCCAGTCGCGCTTCTCGTCTTCGTCGAGCACGCTCAACGGGTCGGCCCACGCCTCGTCGGTGCCACCGTCTCTGATCAGTTGCTGAGTGACTTCAGCCGGAACGTAGGTCGAGTCGTGACGGTCGTACTCGGCGACACCATCCACCACGATCGGTTCGAGGCCAAGCATCCGTGCCAGCGGTGCGGCCGTCTGGCGAGCGCGTGCCAGCGGACTCGTGACGACCACGTCGACCCCCATCGAGGCCAAGTACTCGCCCACCCGCTCGGCCTGGCGATGGCCGATCTCAGCGAGGTCGGGATCGGCCGCTCCCGCTGCGTCTTCGATGTGTTCAGGCCGTCCGTGACGGACGATCACAAGTTCCATTCCGTATTCCTCCCCGCATTCCACCAACCCGTGCGTGCTGCGCGACACTAACGAGATGCAGGGACTCATCCTCGAAGGAACCACCGAAGACAGCGTTCGTCTCTCCGACGACATCTCGCACAGCAACACCGACCTGGCTCCCCGCCAGGTCCGGGTCGAGATCAAGGCCGCGGGCGTCTGTGGCTCCGACCTCAGCTGCGTCCACGGCAAGTACTACATGCCGACGCCGCTTGTGCCTGGCCACGAAGCGGCCGGCGTCGTCGTCGAGGTCGGCGCGGCTGTCACCTACTGCGCCGTTGGTGACCACGTGATCTTGTCGACGTTCAGCAACTGCGGACACTGCTCCGACTGCGAGAGCGGCAACCCCGGCAACTGCGCCGTCTCCATGGGCAACCTCACCCAGCCCTACAGCGAAGGCGACCAGGCCCTCTACAACTTCGCCGGCATCGGTGCGTTCGTCCAAGAGACCATCGTCAGCGAAAACCAGTGCATCCCGATTCCGGCAGAGATGCCCCTCACTTCTGCCGCGCTCATCGGCTGCGGCGTGATGACCGGCACCGGCGCGGTGTTCAACCGGGCCAACCTCCAGATCGGCGACACCTGTGTGGTGATCGGCGCCGGCGGTGTCGGTCTCAACGTCATCCAGGCCGCCAAGCTCTGCGGCGCCTCGCAGATCATCGCCGTCGACCGCATTCCCGAGAAGGAAGCCTTCGCCACCGACTTCGGGGCGACCGACTTCATCCTCGCCGACGAGGGCGTCGACGTGATCCAAGAAGTGATCAAGATGACCGGACGCGGCGTCGACCACGCGTTCGAGGTCGTGGGCAGCACCAAGTTGCTGGCCGATTGCCTCACGATGACCCGCCCGGGCGGCAACATCTGCGCCGTGGGCGTGCCCGACCTCACCGCCGAGGTGACGTATGGCTTCCAGCAGCTCCATCAGAACAAGAACCTGATGGGTATTCGCGCCGGTGGCGCTCGCCCTCGCAAGGACTTCCCGATGTTGGCCGACCTCTACATGAAGGGGAAGCTGAAGCTCGACGAACTCGTCAGCAACACTGCGGGCCTTGACGGCCTCCAGGGCGCATTCGACGCCATCAAAGAGGGCAAAGAAGCCCGCACCGTCCTGCTCCCCAACGGCTAACCCGCTACATCTGGTGTCTGACACCTGCTACATCT
>CALKOE010000362.1 GCA_938091985.1 uncultured Acidimicrobiales bacterium
CACCGCGAAGGATGCGCCCAGCTCGACACCTTCCGAAAGCAGGGCATCGAAGGCCGCGCCCACTGCAGCAAAGCGCTCGTCGCACACACCGAACGTCTCGTTGCCATGCACTACCGGTTCGGTCATGTTCCACCCCTTGCGTGGAAGCCAGATGGTAGTCCTCGTTCGTGTCGACCCGGACTCGCTAGGCCAACCAGGGTTCGTCGAGTTCCCATGGTTCGGGGTTGTCGGGATACTCCTCGCGCGGCACGCGGGGTTCGGCCAGCGCCTTCGCAGCGACGACGCCACCAGCCAAGCCGAAGAGGTGTCCCTCCCAAGAGATGAAGTCCTGAGGGACGAGTCCGGCAATGAGACTGCTGTAGAAGCCGAGGGCGATCATCGCTGCGCCCAGGGCGCGGAGTCGTCGCTCGAACACTGCAGCGCCGAGGATCGCTCCGAAGTAGCCGAACACCACGCCGCTGGCGCCGATGTGATTGCCATCACCGCCGAGGAGCCAGGTGAGCGAACCGCCGGCGATGGCCGTGACGGCCGTGGTCCAGGCCCAGTAGCGCATGCCTCGCACGGCCACGAGGCCGCCGAGCGCAAGAAACGGAATGGAGTTCGACGCGATGTGTCCGTAGTCGGAGTGCAGGAACGGCGTCCACAAGATTCCGTCGATCCCGACTCGGCGCCGCGGCTGAATACCGTTGGTCTGCAACTCGCTGTCGAGCACTGCCGTGTCGACGATCTCGATCGCCCACATCGCGCCAAGAGCGATGAACAACAGGCCCACGGGCGTCCACAGCAGATGCCACCGCGGCGGCGCAGGTTCCGTCGTCATCCCTCCAAGGTATTCGGTACCACCGAGAGAAGAGCGTCAGTTGGGCCTGTGCCAGGCGGTATTAGTTGGGCCTGTGCCAGGCCTTGATGACCTGGCCGCGGTCTTTGCGCAGCGCACCGACCACTCCACCGACATCCAGACGGAACTTGTCGGTCTGCGACACGAACTCGAGTCCGAGGATCTGCCGATCCAGTTCATGCGAGCGGGTCGCGAAAACCACCTTGCAGCACGCCGTCGACTCTCCATCGCCAATGGTGACTATCGCGCCCACATGGACCCGCAGGGTTCTGACCACCCGCAGGCTGGCACCGGCGATGGAGATGTTGATGACCTCGACGGGGATCGGCCGATTCTGGAGGTTCGGGTTCTCGCCCAGGCGAAGATGAACCCGAAGCTGGTGTCCCGCGTCGAAGCGCGGCACGAGGCGGTCGTTGCGACCGCTGCGGTCGCCCGGAAGGCGGCTCAGTTCGGTGGGGAACGGGTAGAAGGTCATGGCGAAGTACCACGCGCTCGTTGGCGCGTGTCTTCCTATCGGCCAGGGGTCCTGGTCACCTGAGGGTCAGGGGGTCGGCGGAACGATCTCGACCAAGAGCTCCATCGAGCGGATCCAGTCCTCGGCTGACTCCCTCCAGGGGGCCGAAACCACGTGCTGCACGCCGGCCTCGGCATAGGCCTCGGCCTCTTCTGCGATCAGCCCCGGATCCATTCCCTGGGGGTCCCAGCCCGTGCGATACGAGATCACGAAGTCGTCACCGGGTCGGCTCTCTCGCAACCGGGCGATGATCGGGGCGAGGTCGGCCGGTTCGGTGCTGATCGCGTGAAAGCCGTCGCCGACCGATGCAGCCCGGCGAAATGTCGCCTCGCTGCCGCCTCCGATCCAGATCGGAATGCGGTGCGCCGGTTTGGGCTGCACCTTCAGCTCGTCGAAGGCGTAGTGGTTGCCCTGATGGGCCACTGGGTCGGCGCCCCACGCCGCCCGCATGATCTCGATGGCTTCGTCGAGACGCTTGCCCCGGTTCGAGAATTCCTGATCGAGTGCGTCGAACTCGGCTTCGGACCAGCCGACTCCGGCGCCGAGGATCACTCGTCCGCCGGAGAGCTGATCGAGTGTGGCCAACGCGTTGGCGAGCTGCAACGGGTGGTACTGAGGTACGACCATCACGCTGGACCCGAGTCCGACCGTGGTCGTGGCCGCAGCGGCCCAGCCAAGTGTGAGCAACGGCTCGAACAGATACGCGGCAGGGTAGGCCTGCGCCACGGGACGCACGATGTGATCACTGACCCAGACGTCGGCGAAGCCGAGCTCTTCGGCGCGGCGCGCCACCTGCGTGATGGCATCGGGCGACGCGGCTCGGCCGAACTGTGGGAGATGGATTCCGAGCTTCATGTTGTCCCTCCGGGAGGCAGGTTCTCGCCTCGAGCGACTGGGAACCAGTGGTGGTGATGGGCACCGGTGACCTCGTAGATCGAAGTGCCGGTCCAGCCGTCGGTCGTGCGCACCTCGGTCTCAATGAGACCACCGCCCACCGGGCCGTAGCGCTGCGCCCATCGACCTTCGGTTTCGACCTCGATCACCCGTCCGCCTTCGAGCGTGAACCACGAGGTGCCGGCGATGCCGCGTACGTCCTCGCCGTCGCGCCCGTAAGACACTTCGGCGCCGGCCTTGTCGGTCCAATGCAGGTCGTAGCGGAAGTCGACTACCGGGATCGGATCGCTCATGTCGGATGGGGCGAAGCATCCGTCGGTGTAGACCCGGGCGCCGTTGGCGTACTCCCAGTTCCAGACGCCGAGCATGCCCTCGTCGAACTGGATCGCGAACCACATCCAGAGTGGGCAGCGGGCGTGGTCACGGATGCCCCATGAGTGGTCTCGCTGACCCCACCAGTCGTTGACCTCGTAGGTCGTGCCCTCGTGGGTGTAGGTGCCGTTGTAGACGCCGCTCTGGATCATGTGGGACTGATCCCAGATGATCTCGTGACCGGCCTTCATGGTCCCGCGGCGATAGCCGTTCTCGCGGGTGCGGGCGGTGAATGTCAGGTCGAGCGTCACGGGGGCATCCGGGTGTTCTTCGACCAGGAGGTGCACTTCCTTGTAGGGCTCGACGATCTCGATCGTGGCCGGGGGCACCACGAGCGTGTGCGGATCCCCGTCGTAGTCGCGCACGTGGCGCTCTGCGGTCATCTTCCCTCCGACTCGGCCCAGCTGGAGTACGTCCATGTGCTCGGCCTTCGGGAAGTGCGCCATCGTGAGAATGAGCACATCGCCGAGGCCGTCGCGAGGATGCGCGATGAAGAACAGGCTCTCTCGCCAGAAGTCGTGATGGACCGCCGGGTTCGGCAGTGGTTCGGGGATCTGGTGGACGAAGAACTCGTCCATTGCGGTCAGCGGTACGCCCATGCGCGCACCCTATGGCTCCGGCGCTGCGCCATGCGATTCAGTAGGGTCCCGACCACGACAAGCAAGGGGTGGGTACATGGCGGGACCGTTGGATGGCATTCGGATCGTTGATCTGTCGCAGATGGCGTCGGGGCCCTACGCCACGGCTCAGCTCGCCGACCAGGGCGCCGATGTGATCAAGGTCGAGGCGCCGGGTCTCGGTGACCAGATGCGTGGCTTTCCGTCGTTCTCGAAGGGCGGGATCGCTGCCGTCACTGCGTCGGTGAATCGCGGGAAGCGTTCGATCAGTCTCGACCTCGCCACCGAAGCGGGCATCGGAGTCGCTCGGCGCCTGTTGGCCGACGCCGACGTCATGCTCCAGAACTTCCGACCGGGCGTGATCGAGCGCATGGGGCTCGATCCCGACGGTTTGCGAGCCGAGAATCCTCGGCTGATCACCGTGTCCGTTACGGGCTATGGGCAAGAGGGGCCGATGCGGGATCTGCCGGTGTTCGATCCCGTGATCCAGGCGATCACAGGCCACATCGCGTTCCAAGTGAATCCCAAGATCCCGTTCCCCGATCTGGTCCGCAACGTGATCGTCGACAAGTCGACGGCCTGCTACGTGGCGCAGGCGATCACCGCGGCGCTCTTTCATCGTGAGCGCACCGGCGAGGGACAACACATCGACATCTCGATGCTCGACTCCTCGCTCAACTTCTTCTGGCCCGACGGGATGATGGCGGAGACCTTCCTCGACGACGACGTGGTCGGCGGAATGACGATTGCCGACCTCTACTCCTTGACCGATTGCGCCGACGGCCAGGTCGTCTACTTCGCCGGCACGCTTCCCCAGCGAATGGGACTCTTCCGGGCGGTCGGTCATCCGGAGTGGTGCGACGACGCCCGGTTCAATGCCAATGACCTGGCGCTGAACCCCGACAATTTCGCTCTGCTCGGCGACATGCTCACGGCCGCCTTTGCCGAGATGCCGGCCGCGGAACTGGCCGAGCGACTCAACGAAAACGACGTGCCCTGCGGCATGGTCACTGCGGTCGCCGACGTTCCTCACCAGGTGCAAGTGGTGGCCAACGACTCGCTGATCGAGTTCGACGACCCCAACGCCGGTCGAGTCCGTCAGCCCCGCCCCGCCGCCCGGTTCCGAGGCTCACCCAACGAACCG
>CALKOE010000363.1 GCA_938091985.1 uncultured Acidimicrobiales bacterium
CAACCGCGAGCGCGGCGACGAAGAAGAGGGCAGCAGGGCGAAACATCACCGATAGGAGGCTACGTGCTGCAGCGCGACTGAGGTAACCGCGTTCAGCCGGCGGGAAGAGCGCGATCGATCATTTCGAACGCGAACCAGAGGCAGAAGCCCACGGGCGCCAGGCTGGCGACTCGCACGGCGAGTCGGTGCATGCGTTCGGCGAAGAATCGCCGGCCGACGTAGCCGCCGAGCACCCACAACGCAGTTGCGAGGATCAGCCACACGACGGCGCCGGGAATCGCACCGCGTTCGCCGTTCAGGCCCTCGTCGAGATTCTCGGTCGTGCGCTGCTCCGGGACCGGCGAGCCTTGTTCTGCTTCACCGTCGAGTTCCTCACTCGGGAGTTCGAAGCCTTCTTGGTCCACGAACGCAGCGATGGTCTCCTCGTCGAACTCGGGTGCCTCGACGGGCGCCTCCACGAGTTCGGCGGCCACGATGATGCGTTGGCGACTGGAGAGCTTGGGGTGGCACGCAGTCAGCGTCACCCGGTTGTCGCCGAAGTCGCCGAGCACCCAGGTGGCACCGGGTCGCACGATGACGTGGCCCGCGCCCTCGGCGTCGACGGTCGGGAGCTGATCCGGGAAGGCGCTCTGGGGATCGAGAACCCGATAGGTGAATCGACCGAGCACGCCGGTCACATGGATCTCGTCGCCGGGGCTCAACTCGTCGATGCGGTTGAACGGAGCGCCATAGGTCGTGCGGTGTCCGGCAATGGCTGTGTTGCCCTCGGTGCCGACTGCGGCGGTGCCGGGGTAGTGGCCGGGGCCCGTGCGTAGATCGGCGACCTGCACACCGTTGACGACGATCTTGTCGACCCCGATCGTCGGCATCTCGATCCGAGCGACGGCATCACCGTCTTCCGGGAAGAAGTAGCGCAGGACCTCGGGCGTGAAGCCCCCGGGAAGCGTGGTGTCGGGTGTGGGGAGTTGGCTCGCGTCGTCCTGGGTCGATCCGGCATCGATGACTGCGTCACCGTCGCCCGACGAGATCGCGACCAGTTGGGTCTGCGCGTCGGCGAACACCTCGTCGAACTCGGAGCGGAGGTCATCTTGGGCGCGAGCCTCTTGGAAGTTGGTCCCCCAGAGCTGGAAGACCACGAACAAGAGCACGACGATGCCGGCGGTGATCAGGCCGCGGCCGACCGCACCGAGCACGCGTGCACTGGTCGGGACCTCGTTCACTGGAGCCGTGCTCGGGCGAGACGCGTGCGCCATACGCGCAACCTATCGGCGCCCCGGAGGGCGACCTGAGCGCGGTCGCGGATAGCGTTTTCAACGTGTCCATCATTCGGCTGCACGCCGCGGTCGCCCTGATCGGCCGATTCCCTGCGCTTGCCGGCGTCGATCTCGAGGTCGGCGAGGGCGAAGTCGTGCTCGTTCTGGGTCCGAACGGCGCCGGCAAATCCACCCTGTTGCGACTGTGCGCGGGGCTGCTGCGGCTCGAGTCGGGCGAAGGGTCAGTGCTCGGGCACGATCTGTCGTCGGAGCGGCCGGCCATACGTCGGGCGGTCGGTCTTCTCGGCCACGACACTGCGCTCTACGACGACCTCTCGGTCCGCCAGAACCTTGATTTCTGGGCCAAGGCGTCGCGAGTCGACCCCGCCGCCGTGGTTCCGGCGATGGACCGGCTCGGAGTGTCGCACCGCCTCCACGACGTGGGCGTCGGTTTCTTGTCAGCCGGCCAGCGTCGTCGAGTGGCGCTTGCTGCGGTGGTTGTTCGCCGGCCCCAGCTCTGGCTGCTCGACGAGCCCCACGCAGGGCTCGATCCATCGGGTCGCGACCTCGTCGACGAGTTGGTGGGTGATGCCGCGGCGGCCGGTGCCACGGTGCTGCTGTCATCTCACGAGGTCGATCGAACCCTCGACCTCTCGACCCGGCGGATCACTGTCGCCGGCGGAACGATCAAGGGAGATGTCACCGATGCTGCGTGACATCCGCCTCGTGGCCGCCAAGGATCTTCGAATCGAGTGGCGTTCTCGCATCACGCTCTCGCAGGTCGTTCCCTTCGCTCTCCTCGTGCTCGTGCTGTTCGGCTTCGCCCTCGATGCCAATCGACCGGTACTCGACGCGGCGACCAGCGGGCTCTATTGGATCACCGTGTTGTTCGTCGGGCTGATGTCGGTCCAGCGCTCGACGGCCATCGAGACCACCGACGGAGCCCGGCGTGCGCTGTTGCTCGCCGGGGTCGAACCAGCCGCGGTATTCCTTGGAAAGGCCCTGGCCGTGGCCATTCAGCTGTTGTTTGTCGAGCTGGTTCTGGTCGGCGGCGTGGTCGTGTTGTTCGACGCGTCGATCGAGTCGATTCCGCTTCTTGTCGCCACCTGTGTGGTCGCGACCGTTGGCATATCTGCGGCCGGTACGCTGCTCGGCGCACTGGTTGCCGGCGTCCGAGCACGAGAGACGGTCCTCCCGATTCTCTTGCTTCCGATTCTTGCACCGGTGTTGATCGGAGCCACACGGGCGTTTGACGACGCCCTCGGCACCGTGGCCGTCGACGGCTGGGCTTGGCTCGGTCTTCTCGCCGGGTTCGGCGCGATCAACATTGTGCTGGGAGCATTGGCCTACGGAGTACTTCTCGAGGAGACCTGATGGTCGGAGAACAGATGACCGAGGAGATTCGCCATACCGGGAGCCGCATGACGCGGCTGCTCGGCGCGGCTGTGATTCTGGGCTTCGTGACCCTGTTTGTGCTCGGCTGGTTCGTCGCACCGGAGGACGACGAGCAGCAAGATGCCGTGCGCATGATCTTCGTCCACGTGCCCTCGGCGCTGTTCACGTACATCGCGTTCCTCACCACTGCGATCGGCTCGGCGATGTGGTTGCTGCGTCGGTCGGTGTGGTGGGACACGGTGGCGGCGGGCGCGGCCGAGATCGGTGTGCTGTTCTGCGGTCTCACGCTCTTCACCGGCTCGGTGTGGGGGCGACCCACGTGGAACACCTACTGGGACTGGGGCGACGTGCGCCTCGTCACCACGCTCATCCTTTTCTTGATGATGATCGGCTACCTCTCGGTGCGGTCATTGGGCGGGCCTGAGTCGGCCACCGCCACTCGTGCCGCGATCATCGGCGTGCTCGCGGCGGCGCTCCTCCCGATCGTGAACCGCTCGGTGGAATGGTGGGAGAACAACACACTCCACCAGAAGTCGTCGCTCACCGACGGCAACCTCGAAGACATGACGCTCTTTGCGATCGTGTTCGGTCTTGTCGTTTGGGGCCTGTTCTTCTGGTGGGCGCTGATCCACCGTTTCCGAATTGCCTGGCTGGAG
>CALKOE010000364.1 GCA_938091985.1 uncultured Acidimicrobiales bacterium
TGATCGAGCGGCATTGCGCGCTGCGCCGGGGCTGACGGTCGGGCCGAGATCGATGACTCGCAGGTCGGGCCGGGTCTGGAGATGAGCCGCCGTTCCGTCGGCGCCGGAGACGACCGCCAGCACCTCCACCTCTACCTCGGCGTCGAGCTCCTGGCCGAGCACGGAGTCGACAACGGCGTCGATGTGGGCGCGGTCGTGGTGCGCCAGGATCACCACCGACACGTCCGGAGAGTCGTGGTGGTCGCGATGCACTCGGAGCAGGACATCGTCGGAAACCCGAGATGGAAGGGGCACGGTCGCTTCGGGTGCAGTCAGAAGATGCTCGTAGTCCGACTGCCAACGGTGGTCAGGGTCGGCTCGCTGATACTTGCGATAGCGCGCCGCTCGTCGCTCGGGCGTCGCCATGCCTTGGTGGATGATCCGCAGCGAGGTCCGTTCCCACTGTCCCCGCGGCACGCGCGTAGGGACCGGGGGGAAGTGCAACCGCCGTTCGGGCAGTCGGTCGCCGGAGCGGACAGCATGGAGGCGATAGACCCACTTGGGTTCGGGCGCGAAGCGACCCGGGGCAACCTGGTCGTGGAGCGCAAAGCCGTAGGCGTGTTCGCCCTTGGCTCCCTCGTCGACGAATTGACGCAGGGCCGCTCCGTCCCCCCTGAGCCAGGCGCTCGTCCGCGTCGAGCCACAGTGCCCAGTCGGCACCGAGCGCCGCGGCCGCGTCGAGCAAGCGCTGCCGATTCGTGCGGTCGTCCCAACCGGTTTCGTCGGGTCGTGACGGGTTGGCGAGCAGTTCGCGAACGAGCGGTTCAGCCTTGAGCCGCTCGGCGGTGTCGTCGGTCGAGCCGTCGTCGAGTGCGACGACGCCGTCGACGACGTCGCGGACGTTGTCGAACCAGGCGTCGAGCTCCGGCCCGCCGTTTCTCACCGGGAGGAGCGCGAGGAGCATGGCGGGCCCTGGTTAGCGGGGCTCGGTGTCGATCGGCTCTGCGGTGGGGACGGTCAGCGGCGCAGTCGGGTCGGCACCGGAGACATCGGCGCCACGATTGGACTCGGAGAATGCACCGTCGTGCCCGAAGCTGGTGAGCCGATAGGCGCCCTCTCCGACTTCGCTTCGCGGCACGAGGAAGATCACGTGGTTGCCGGTCACGACGGCGCGAACGGCTGATGTGGCGGGTGCGATCGTTTGGTCGGTGCCGACCTGGCTGACAGAGATCGACCAGGTCTGGGCGGTGTGTGACCAGCTGAGTTCGTACCAACGGTCGGCCGCCTGGAACAGTTCGAAGTCGAACGGTGGGTTGAACACCCAGTCGTTGGCGGGATCGCCATCAGAGTCGAACACCGCTGAATAGATGTAGCTCTGCTCGGTGTTGCCGTCGGGGGCCGGCGCAACGAGAGTCATTCCCAGCGCGAGCACCTCTCCGTCGGGCATGTCGACCACGCCATCGGGGCAGACCACGAGGAAGGGCTCGCTTGCGCCGCACTCCACCGTCGACTGGTTGAAGACCCGAGCGACTTCGGCGGGCGACATCCGCAGCACGATCTCGGTGAGCTGGGCGATGTCGACGTCGTCGCTGACGAAGGTCGGCGTGTTGGCAGAGATGCTGTCGAGAAGGTCGGCCAGTGCGTCGGGAAGGAACCGAAGGCGAGGGTCGCCAGGGTCGACTCCGAGTGCAGTGAGCACCTCGTCGAGCATCGGGTCGCCGGTGGTCCCAGGCGGCTCCGGCTCTGGCTCCGGCTCGATGGGTTCGGGATCGTCCGACGAAGGATCATCGTCGGACGCTGGGTCGTCGTTGACCGGGTCGGTCGAATCGTCATCGGTGTCGACCGGAGGTGTCGGGGTTTCGATGTCGTCGTCTGTCGAGGCCGAATCGTCATCGCCGTTCAGCACGATGAGACCGATCACAACGAGAACCAGCAGCACGATCACCGCGACGACGTATCGCCGGAAGCGCTGTGTGCGAGCAAGCCCGAACTCGTCATCGCGGCTTTCTTCGTAGAAGTCGTCGCCGTAGAAGTCGTCGCGAAACGCTCCGCGCAGTGCCTCTCGGTCGGCTGGTCCGGCCGTCGCGGGATCGATCCAGCGTGCCGGATCGGTCGGGTCGTGTTGCTCGCCGCTCATGTCCACCCCTTGTGACTTCGAGCCGACACTACACCGACGCCACCAGGCCGATCGGCGTCAGATGACGGTGCCGTCGAGCGAGACGTAGCCGTCGGGGACAGGGTTGGTGCCGGTGAGGTCTGCCGCCGGATAGGGCGTGCCGAACCGCGTCTCGATGGGGACCACGCCAGCCCACCAGGGGCCCGCCATGTCGTCGGGTTCGTCGATCGGGTCGCCGGCGCGCACCTTGGCCGAAGCCTCGGCGAGCGGCATCTCCAAGACGAGCGTCTTCTTCTCGTCGATGTCGCTGACCTCGCGACCGAGATCCCAGTTCTCTACGACATGGTCCGTGATGATCTTCAGCGCTCGGAGCTTCTCGGCCTTGTCGACGATCTTCGTGGCGAAGCCCCGGACGACCACGGAGCGATAGTTCATCGAGTTGTGGAACGGCGTGCGAGCCATCACGAGCCCGTCGACGTGGGTGACCGTCGCGCAGATTTCGTGTCCGCTGCCGGTGCCGAGCAGATGGTTGGCCGCCGCGCCGTGGAGGTAGAGCGTCGCTTCGTCGCGGCCATACGCCATCGGGAGCACCAGCGGTCCGTCGGGGGTCTGGACGCCGACATGGGCGACGAGGCCCGCATCGAGGATCGTCTTCACGTCGTCGGGGGCATAGACGGCACGGTTGGCACCGCGGCGCACCGTGGTGCGGGGGGAGGGTGCGGTCTGGTCGGCTGCCTCGGTCATGGCCGGAAGGCTATGGCGCTCGACCCGTGGGCGGGGTCGACTTTCCTACCGGGTGAGTCGACGAGCGCGCGGTGAGAAGTGTTGCACCCCTCCCGGGAAGATCTCGCCGCTCGAATCAGATGTCGCCCTCACCGATCCACTTCGGGACGTAGGTGAGGTCTTGGGCCTCGATCGCGTCGAGGAGCGCCACGGGCGACCCCTCCGCGAGGAGGACCTCCCGGTTGGCGGGCTTGAGGATCGTCTTGTCGACCATGGAATCGAGGAGGGTGAGCAGCGGCTGCCAGAACCCGCCCACGTCGAGCACGCCGACCGGCTTCTTCAGCAGACCGATCTGATTCCAGGTGAGGGTCTCGGCCAGCTCTTCGAGGGTGCCGTAGCCACCGGGAAGCGCGATGAACGCGTCGGCGAGTTCGTACATGCGGGCCTTGCGCACGTGCATCGAGTCGACCTCTTCGAGCGAGGTGAGTGAACGGTGCCCGACCTCTCGTGAGAAGAGATTCTTCGGGATGACGCCGGTGACTCGTCCTCCGGCATCCATCACGGTGTCGGCGATCAAGCCCATGAGCCCGACCGCGCCGCCGCCGTAGACCAGCTCGAGGTTGCGCTCGACGAGAAGCTGCCCGAGCTCCACGGTGGCCTCGGTGATCGCCGGATCGGAGCCTGGCGACGAGGCGCAGAACACGCAAATGCGTTTGAGTTCAGACATTGCGAGACCCTAGCCAGCAAGGGTGACGGGCGGTCCTACTCGCCCTGCACCGCGGCCTGGCTCTGGCGGTAGCTCACCGGTGGATACCTGAGTGGGTTGTCGGGCCCGCTGCAGCTGGCGAGTGGTTCCATCACGTGGTCGGCGTTGGCGTTGAAGAAGAACGGGATCGAGTAGCGCGACGTCGAGGTGGGGTTGGTCGCGAAGTGACGGGCGCTCAGGAAGCGATCGTTGGACCACTGTCGGAGGAGCTCACCGCAGTTCACGACGAACGCGTCGGCCACGACCGGGACGATCACCCACTCGTCGCACGTGGCGTTGAAGACGGTGAGCCCGGGCGACAACTGCCGCAGAAGCGTGAAGAACGTCGTGTCGACGTGGGGTGCGATCCCGAAGGCCCCATCCGGGGAGGAGTCGGGTCCCGTCCCGGGGTAGTGAGAGAGACGAAGGCGCCAGAACGGATCTCTGAATGCCGCGTCGAAGTAGTTCGACTCGAGATCGAGCGCCACGGCATAGATCGGGAGAAGGCGGGTGGCGAGGGCGACCACTTCCCTCGCGTAGCTCTCGACCGTCGGGCGGAAACCGGCGACCGAGTCGGCCTCGGGCCATTGGTTGTGATCGAAGTCGATGCCGAGGTCGGACTTGATCAGGAACGCCTCGTTGAGGTTCCCGAGCCTTCGCCGAGGGAGCTTGCGCTCGCCAACTCGCAGGTAGCCGATGCCCCCGATCGGCCAGTCGGGGCGGTCCATCGCGATGGCCTCCTTCGACTCGAGCGGTTGGGCGTGAAAGTCGATCGTCGCGGCAAAGATGCGCTCCACCAGATCGGTGTCGAAACCGTGTCCCACGAGCTGATGGAAGCCGACGTTCTCCGAAGCCCACGCGAGTTGTGTGGCGATCTCCTCGAGGTCCCGAACCGAGCCCGACTCGAACCATGCGGCCACGTCGACGAGGGGAATCTCTCCCTCGTTGGCCGGCCGAGCGCCGCTGGTGTCCCACTGCTCGGACTCGCGCCGCAGCTCGGCTTCGCGGGCCGCTGGGTCGAATGACGAAGGCATCGAAGCGGATCCTACGACAGGTCGTCCGGCAGAGAGCGGGCGATGGTCCTACGGTGGAGGTGTGCAGCACGGCATCTTTGTGGCCCCATTCGGGCGGTTCGCCGACCCGCACAAGCTCGTCGACCTCGCGGCCACCGCCGAAGAGTCGGGGTGGGACGGCGTCTTTTTGTGGGACCACGTGTTGCGCAACGAGACCAACGAGATCATCGACGCGTGGGTCGCGCTCGGGGCGATGGCCGCGGCGACGACGCGTATTCGGCTGGGCCCGATGGTCACGCCCGTACCTCGGCGTCGACCGATCAAACTCGCTCGCGAGATTCTGACCGTCGACCTGATGAGTGATGGTCGATTGACGGTCGGTGTCGGGTCCGGCACCGACTCCGGTGGTGAGTTGTCGCGCTTCGACGAGATCGTCGACGCTCGGGCGCGGGGGGACCGGCTCGACGAAGGGCTCGGGATCATCACTCGGCTCCTGGAGGGAGAGACGCTGGCGCACGTCGGCGAGCACTTCCGGGTCGACGGGGTGTCGCTCGAACCTCGTCCTGCACAGAGCCCGCGTCCTCCGATCTGGTGCGCGGCGCGAGGCACGGCGATGAAACCGGTTCGACGGGCCGCGCGCCACGAGGGCGTCTTCCCGATCGAGGTCGACGAAGACAGTTTCATGCGGATGCTCGACGAGATCGTGGCGGTGCGAGGTGACCTCGATGGCTTCGATGTGTGCATGCGTACCGAATAC
>CALKOE010000365.1 GCA_938091985.1 uncultured Acidimicrobiales bacterium
GAAGGCCACAACCGGGAACGGCGAGTGTTTGAACCCCTCGAACTGACCCGACGGCGGCTCCCAGATCTTTCCGTACTGCGAAGTCCCGCCGAGTCCGGCGTGGATCGCGAACGGCACTCCGGCTTCCTGGAGACGAGCCCAGATCGGGTCGTAGTCGGGCATGCCGGGCGATTGGTAGCCGTGTTCGGTGGGGACCGGCCCGGGCACGGTGACCACCATGCGAGCGCCCATCGCCAGGACTCGATCGAGTTCGGCGACCGCCAGCTCGGGGTCGGCGAGGGTGAGGAAGGGGGCGGCGTAGACGCGGCCATCGCCGCGGTC
The DNA here is from genome assembly GCA_938091985.1 of uncultured Acidimicrobiales bacterium. Taxonomy (GTDB): domain Bacteria; phylum Actinomycetota; class Acidimicrobiia; order Acidimicrobiales; family Aldehydirespiratoraceae; genus JAJRXC01. The sequence continues at coordinate 322 of CALKOE010000365.1, forward strand.
GAAGCCCCAGTCCTCGTCGAGCCAGCTGTTGAATGCGGTGAACGCAGCGTGGAGAGCGGGGATGTCGTGCTTGAGCGCCTCCTGCATACCCACACCCTTGGTGGGGAACAGAAGGACGGTTTCGAGGCCTTGGGCGTCCATCAGTTCGAGCCGAGCGTCGCGATTGCGATAGCCGGGGTGCTCAGAGATCGGCGTGAGCTCGCCGAACATCTTGCCGAGGTCCATGTCGCCGGCCTCGTTCTTGCCGCGGAAGTAGTCCTCGAGGCTGCCGGGGGCCGCAATCGGGTTGAACGTCGGGTTCGGGATGAACTTGTTGACCCGGCCGCCGACGAGGAATCGCCGCTTGCCGTCGATGTCGGCCCACTGCATGCACCGCTTCTTCATCTTCGGGTCGATGTGGCGAATGAAGGCGTCTTCGGCTTCGTAGTAGTGGTTGTCGGCGTCGAACGCGAGGAACGGGAGTTCAGCCATGTCGCGAGCGTACGCAAAAGTGACGCAACTGTTAAAAGCTCCTACCGTTCGGCCGTGGATGTCACCGATGCAGGCCCTGTTCGCGTGTTGGCCTTCGACCGCCCGGAGAAGCTCAACGCACTGAGCGCCGATCTCGCCGATAGGGCGACAGCGGCGTTGCTTGCTGCTGATGCCGACCCGACGGTGGGCGCGGTCGTGCTCACCGGCTCGGGCCGGGCGTTCTGCGCGGGAGTCGATCTCGACCACCTTGCGGCGATCGGCGCGGGAACGGAGTCGTCGGAGCACACGATCCAGTTCAACAACGCAGTCCGCTTCATGGGCAAGCCGTTGATCATGGCGGTGAACGGGATGGCGGTCGGCGTGGGCTGCACGATGGGCTTGCACGCCGACCTGGTGATCGCAGCGGAATCAGCAAGGTTCCGCACGCCCTTTTCGAAGATCGGAGTGGCCCCCGAGATCGGTTCGTCACGGCTCTTGCCCGCGCAGATCGGACACCAGCGGGCCTCGTGGATGTTGCTGACCTCCGAGTGGGTCGACGCTGCGACGGCAGTGGAGTGGGGTCTCGCGCTCGAGGTGGTGCTCGATGACGGGCTCGTGGCGCGGGCGGTCGAGATTGCGTCGTCCATTGCGGCAAACGACACCGACGCGGTGGCTGCGGCGAAGGACACCATGAGGGCATGGCGGTTGCCGCTCATCGAGGAAGCCGAGCGGGTCGAGAATCTGGCTTTCCGTGCGCTACTCGACCGCGATCGCTAAGACTCTGCCCCTGACGCCGCGATCACATCGATGACGCCGATCGACGGACGGGCACCGAAGCGCAGCTGAGGCGCGTGCGATCGCTCCATCCCGATGCCGGTCGAGACGTAGATCGCCTGGCCGTCGACCTCGTGCAGGCCGCCGGCGGCCACGTGGCGAGGAACCGATGAGAGGGTGAAGCGCGGGCCCACGAGGGGCAGCGCGAACTGTCCGCCGTGGGTGTGCCCGGCAACGACCAGGTCGACCGGTTCGGTGAGGTCATAGATCGCGTCGGGTCGGTGTGACAGCAGGATCGTGATGGCGTCGGGAGACGCCGCCTGGAGCTGGTCGATCGCGGTTCGCTGGGCACCGATGGCCGGACGCTCGCGAAGACTCAGGCCGGCGATGCGAACTTGTCGGCCATTGACCTCTATGTCGAGCGTCTCATCGACGAGCACCACCGCTCCGGTTCCTTCGGCGAGCGCCAGAAGACTGCGAGAGTTGTCGCTGTCGCCCTCGACGATGACCACGGTGGTGGCCGCGGCAACCATCGACCGGACATAGGCCTGGAACTTCGGTCGCTCGTCACGGGTGAGGCCCTGGGCCCACAGGTCTCCGGCGACGAGCAGGAGGTCGGGCTTCACATCGTTGACCCGTCTGAGCGCCGCGAGTTCGTGGTCGTCGATCTGCGTGTTCTGGACGTCGGCCATGACCGCGATCCGAAGCGCCGGTGCGGCATCGACGCCTGCGCCCGAGAGGCGAATCGTGTGGCGATCAGTCCTCAGCCACCGAGGTTCGAGATGGGTCGCGTAGACGCCGACGGCTGCCGGAAGGAGACCGATGATCAACACGATCCCGACGGAACGAGCCCGAAGGTGTGGGAGCGGTGTGCGTTGACGGGCGAGCAGCGCGACTGCGGCCATCGCGGGCACGGTGACGACGAGACCCAGGTAGGCGACATGAGCGAGCGCGAAGAGGTCGAACCACGCTGTCTGGCTCCGCCAAACAAGAGTGATCAGCACGGTTGACCCCCCGGCAACGGCGAGGGCTCGGACGGCCGCGGCCCGAAACGTTGTGGCCGAGCGGGCGGCCGCCAACCCGACGCCGGCGTGGGCGAGGGCGAGTAGAAGGACGGCGGTGCTGAAACCCACGCCGCTGATGATGTCAGCGTCGGCCCGGTTCGCACCGTCACCACCCAGCGGCAACGATGTTGACGGTATGGCAACCCCGTCGCGCTCCTTCAATCTCGCTGACCTGTTCGAAGGTGCCGCAGCCGCACTGCCGCAACAGGACGCGGTCGTGACCGGAGGCGTCGACGTTCCCACTCGACGTCGGAACTACGCCGAACTCGACGCACGAGCCAACCAGGTCGCCCACGTGCTCCGCGACCTCGGCATCGGTGCGGGTGATCACGTGGCGGTGCACGCCATGAACTGTCTCGAGTTCATGGAGATCACGATGGGGGTCTTCAAGCTCCGAGCGGTGCCGGTGAACGGCAACTTCCGCTATACGGCCGACGAGCTCGCCTATGTCTTCAACGATGCCGAGGTGGCTGCGGTCTTCACCCAAGTGGGGATCGAGCGGGAAGCTCGGGAGGCCGCCGGCTCGCTCCCGATCATCACGATCGGTGGCGACTACGACGACGCGATCGAGGCTGCCTCGACGGCGCCGGTCGACGTGGGGCCACGCTCGTCGGACGATCGCTACCTGCTTTACACCGGCGGCACTACCGGCATGCCGAAAGGCGTGATCTGGCGCCATGAGGACGTGTTCTTCGGCGCGCTGGGTGGCACGGGCGCACCACGGCAGGGGTTGCCCAAGCTGGAATCGCCCGACGACATCGGCCAGTTCGTCACGACCGGCACCGGCATCACCCGCCGGCTTCCGTTGTGCCCGCTCATCCACGGCGGGGCGCAATGGATCGCGCTCACCGCGCTGTTGACCGGAGGGACGTGCCTGCTCACGGTCGATGCGTCACTCGACGCGGGGTCGGCGCTGGCGTTCGCGAGCGACGAGCAAGCGGAGTTCCTGATGATCATCGGCGACGCGGTCGCTCGTCCGCTCGCGGCGGAGCTCCGCCGAA
>CALKOE010000366.1 GCA_938091985.1 uncultured Acidimicrobiales bacterium
GCAGGCGGGGCTCGCGAAGTTCACTCAGTCGACCTCTCCCTGCCGGCGATCGAAGCGGCACAGCGCAACATGGTCCACAACGCCGCCAATCCTGCCGTTGCGGCGTGCACCCACGTCGGCCATCACGGCGACGCCTTCGAAGTCATGGACCGACTCATTCGCAACAACGAGATCTTCGATCTCGTCATCATCGATCCGCCGTCGTTCGCTCAACGCCAAGCCAGCGTGGAGGGTGCACTCGCGGCCTACGAGCGCCTGGCTCAGCGAGGATTCAAGCTCACGGCCGATGGCGGCACGTTGATGCAGGCGTCGTGCTCGAGCCGGGTGCCGCCCGCGGATTTCTTCGACGCGGTTCGCTTCTCCGCTCGGCGCGAGGGCGTTGAGCTTCGCGAGTTCGACCGAACCGGCCACCCAGTGGATCACCCGATCGACTTCACGCAGGGCGAGTACCTCAAGGCCCTCTATGCGACGGTGCACCACTGACCAACGGGTCCCACCTCGGCGACTACCGTTGGCGTGGTGAATGACGCAACCCGCATAGAGCTCACCTTGCGTCTGTGGGGTACGGGCGCGCCCGAGGCCTTCGACGAGTACGTCGAGAAACTGGTCGAGCTGCTGCCCCGAAACGGCGGCCTGCTCGAACGGCGAGCAGCCGAGGTCGATGCTGGTCCCGGAGCGCCCGATGCACTCCTGGTGATGTCGTTCCCCGACTCGGTCTCGGTCGACGGTTTCATGCGCGACCCGTTGCGGGCCGACATGGAAGACCTCGCCGTGACAGCAATCAGCCGATCGCTCATCGCCGACAGCCGACATCGCAACGAACCCGACGACGGCCAGGAAGCCAAGATCGTCGCGTTCCGTCCCGACGACTCATGAGCGAACCCACGACGCCCACAGTCGAAGATCTGGTGACGAGCAAGGCCTCCTCGATCCATGGCACCGGGGTCTTTGCGCTCGCATCGATCGCCTCCGGCGACTTCATCGGCGTCTACGAAGGTGACGCCACCGACATCGATGGCACTTGGGTGCTGTGGATCGACGACAACGAGGACGGCAGCTGGCGAGGCATCGACGGCACGGGGGTGCTCCGGTTCCTCAATCACAGCCGTACTCCGAATGTGGAGTTCGACGGGCCCGAGCTCTACGCCGTACGAGACATCACACCCGGCGAAGAGCTCCTGTTCGACTACGGCGACGACTGGGCCCACGTCCCCTGAGACGAACGCCGCCTGGGGGTTCTACGCGGGCAGCACGCGATGCGACAACGGTCCGACGGTTCCTGCCGGGCCGAGGGTCCAGTCGGCGCTGTCTCGCAGCCGCTCCGCGACGAATCCCTTGGCCTGCTGAGCAGCAGTGGTGAGGTCGGCGCCGAGTGCGAGATAGCCCGCCATGGCGGCGGCGAAGGTGCACCCGCTTCCCCGCACGTTGGCCGTCTCCACCCAGTCACCGGTCAGTTCGACGACTGAGCCATGTGTGACCAGCAGGTCGGTCGCTGCTGCCCCTCCGCCAGTCACGACTACCAGATCCGCGCCCAGACCCGCGAGTTCCGCAGGATCGTCGCCGAGGAGCGCAGCCTCCGCTCGGTTGGGCGTCAACGCTGCGGCGAGCGGAAACAGTCGCTTTCTGGCCACGGCCTCGATCTCGGCCGCCACGAATCGTTGACCTCGCCCGTCCACCATGACCGGGTCGACGACCGGACGCGGCAGCCGACCATCGACCACTCGCTCGGCAACGACCTCGACCTGGGCGGGATCGAACAACAAGCCCACCTTCACCGCAGCGATCGAACTCGACTCGATGATCCCGTCGAGCTGCGCGGCGAGCAGATCAGCCGGGGTCGCCACCACGCGGTCCACCGAGCCGAATCGCTGTGCCGTGACCGCGGTGACCGCCACCATCCCGTGCACGCCAAGGGCGGCGAAGGTCGTGAGGTCGGCCGCGATCCCGGCGCCGCCGAGCGGATCGTGGGCTGCGATAGTGAGGGCAACTGGAGGCGTCACAGGCTCGATGCTGCCACAGCACCAGTGTCGCCTCGCCACACGCGAGACTGCACACCATGCATGAGTCCACGCGAGGCCATCTGCTGGTAGCGGCGCCAGCCCTACGCGACCCAAATTTCGAGCGGACCGTGGTGTTCATGCTCGAGCACAACGACGAGGGCGCGATCGGCGTCATACTCCACCGACCCAGCGAACTTCCAGTGGCCACCACGATCGAGCCGTGGGCCGGCCGCACGGTGCCACCGAGCGTCGTCTTCTTGGGGGGTCCGGTGTCGCCGTCCTCGGTGATCGCCCTCGCGTCGGTCAATCTCGAAGAGGCGGGCGCCAACTGGAATCCGATTCTCGGCCGCATCGGAACAGTCGACCTCGATGTCGAACCGGCCGAGGTGCCGGGGCTCGATGAAGTCCGCATGTATGCCGGCTACGCGGGATGGACCGCAGGTCAACTCGAAGCCGAACTCGTCGACGACGGCTGGTTCGTCCTCGATGCCGAGCTGACCGATGTCCATACCGACGACCCGTTCGAACTCTGGTGGGAGGTCCTCGGGCGCCAGCCGGGCCCACTCGGTCGCCTGGCCCACTACCCCCGCGACCCTCACGACAACTAGCCCGCGAACTCCCAGAACTGGGTGAGATCGTCGAACACCATGTCGGCGACCCATGAGGACGCAGCCCGGGTGAGGTGCACGCCGTCATCGATACGGGCCCGGATGTCGTCGCCGTCGGGGCCGGTGACCCGTTCGGCGAAACCCGACTCGCCACCGAAGAGCGGCCAGATGTCGACAGCCGACACGAAGTCGCGATCGGCAATCACCGCCGCCGCAAGGTCGTTGATCTGGTTGATGCCCTCGTTGAGATCGCCGTCGCGCATCGGTGGCTGGGTGACCCAGAAGATGTGACGGTCATCGGACTCGAGCAGGTCGAATGTGATCGCCAGGCGGCGGCTCCACTCGCGCTGCCACTCGACGGACCCCTCGACCAGCCGGTTCCCATCGGCATCCGCCATGTCTTGGTGGTCGTTGGCTCCGATGAAGAGCACCACGGCCTCCGGGTTCTGATCGTCGATGATCTCGGCGAGCCGCGCCGGCCAGTTGAAGTAGTCGGGCCGCGACAGGCTCGTGGAGATCTCGTGCTGCACCTCAACCGTGAGATCCAGGTCGGACTCAGTGGTGATCGCCTGGCCCAGATACTCCGCCTGGCTGTCGCCACCGACGAAGACGCTCAGGGGCGCGGCGCCATCAACCGAGCGCAGCGGTCCGACCGGAACGGTGGTGGTCGTGGTGCTGGTGGTGGTCGATGTCGTGTCGACGCCGGTGGTGGAGTCGTCATCGTCGACCAGATCGATGTCGGGCACCTCCACCTCGATCCCGAGGTCGGCCGCCACGTCGTCGATGCTGTCGATCTGCTGGGCCGCGTCGTCGCCGGCACCACGGATGTCCTGAATCAGGTCGTAGGGGCGGTTCAACGACAAGAAGTTGGCAACACG
>CALKOE010000367.1 GCA_938091985.1 uncultured Acidimicrobiales bacterium
GTGGCGTGGACTTGCGGGTGTCGACCGAGTGCACCGACGTCATCGACTCCGGCGACGGCGTGGAGGCCGTGCTTGCCGACGGCACAAGCATCAAGGCTCGCTGGGCCGTTGGCTGCGACGGTGCCTCGAGTCCGACCTGCAAACGGCTCGGCATCACTCCGGTCGACCAGGGATTCGACCAGCACTGGGTCGTGATCGACATGGAGTGGCTCGGCGACGAGCGCGAGTTGCGGGGCGGTGCCACCCAGATCTGCGATCCCGAGCGGCCGGGCACGTTCGTGCCGGGCGACAAGTGGCATCGTCGCTGGGAGTTTCAGGCCCTTCCCGGGGAGACCCCCGAGGAACTCACCGCGGAATCCAAGGTCTGGGAGCTCGTTGCGCCCTGGCTGACCCACGACCAGGGCCGCATCATCCGTGCCGTCAGCTATCGATTCCACGCGGTGGTGGCCGAGCGAATGCGCGAGGGCAACGTCTTTCTCGCCGGAGATTCGGCCCATCAGATGCCGCCGTTCAACGGCCAGGGCCTGAACTCGGGCCTGCGCGACGCGCTCAACCTGGCCTGGAAGATGGGAATGGTCGCACGCGGGTCGGCCGGCGAGCGGCTGCTCGACAGCTACGACGAGGAACGTCGCCCCCACGCCGCCGAGGTGGTCGCCCATGCGGTCGACACCGGCAAGCTGATCGACCAACTGTCCGGCAAGGACGTGGATGCCGACGAGTCCGCCGGCTACGGAGGCCGTGAGTTTCCCGGCGTCGAGGGCGGGCTGTTCTTCGGCGAAGGAGCTTTCGTCGGTCACCCGGCAACCCATGAGCGATCGGCCGGCCAGTCGAGCGACGACCGGTTCGGACCCGGATTCGCAGTGCTCGTCGCCGACTCGTCGCTGCAGGTTCCGGAGCGCTGGGGCACGGTTGATGCGGCGATCGTTTCCGTCGATGCTGCGGAGATCGGGGGTCACGGCGCTTCTATCGTGCGACCCGACCGCCTTGTGTGCGCAGTGGCCGACGACCAGCCCGGACTCGACGCGGCGACGGCCCACATCTTTGGTTGCCTGGGAATCTCCGACGAAAGCCCCTGAGCGACACGTAGTCTGCGGACATGACACGCGTCGGAGTCGTAGGAGCCGCGGGCCGTATGGGGCAGGAGGTCTGTCGAGCCGTCGAGGCCGACCCAGACCTCGACCTCGTCGCATCGATCGACCTCGGTGATGACCTGGCGGCGCTCGTCGATGCGAACTGCGACGTCGTGGTCGACTTCACAGTGATCGACTCGGCGCGATCGACGATTGCGTTCCTGGCCGAGAACGGCATCCACGCCGTGGTCGGCACCTCCGGGTTCGAAGACGCCGATCACGAGAACTTCCGCCAGGCGTTCACCGAGAGCAACTGCCTGTTGGCGCCCAACTTCGCGATCGGGGCGGTGCTGATGACCCGCTTCGCCGAGATCGCCGCGCCGTTCTTCGACACCGCTGAGATCATCGAATACCACCACGACACCAAGATCGACTCGCCGTCGGGCACCGCCACCCACACCGCCGAGCGCATGGCGGCAGCGTCGTCCGACTGGGCCCCGGACCCCACGACGCTGGAGGTCTACGAAGGCGCTCGTGGAGGTGAGGGCCCCTCGGGTATTCGGGTCCACGCCATTCGGATGCGCGGTGTGGTCGCGAACCAGGAAGTTCTGCTCGGAACCACCGGTCAGACGCTGGCGATCCGACACGAGACTGTCGACCGCACGTCGTTCATGCCTGGCGTGGTGCTCGCCTGCAAGCGAATCGCCGACTTCCCGGGTGTGACGATCGGGCTCGACACCTACCTCGGTCTCTGAGACTTCGCGTGCGCCGGTTCCTGACGCCGAAGTGGATCATCTCGCACGTCTTCGTTCTCGCCATGACCGTGTTCATGGTCTTCCTCGGGTTCTGGCAGCTTGCTCGACTCGACGAGCGCAAGGAACTCAACGTCGAGGTGCGCGCCGCGATCGAGGCACCCGCGGTGCCGGTTGAAGACCTCCTCGACGCTGATCCACGTGATCACACCACCGTGCTTGTGGCTGGTGAATATCTCGATGAGCATTCGTTCTTTGTCGCCAACCGCACCTTCGAGAGCCAGGCCGGGCTGTGGCTGGCCACGCCGATGCGTCTGGCCGACGGTCGACTGATCATCGTCAGCCGCGGCTGGGTGCCGCGCCTCTGGGCAGCGGGATCCGATGAGCGCGAGATCGACACGCCGTCTGGCTCGTTGGAAGTGCTCGGTCGAATCCGAGCGTCGGTCGATGACGGCCGCATCGGTGGCGGATCGACATCGACGCTGCCCGAGATCAGCCGGCTCGACCTCCTCCAAGTCGAGACGATGCTCGGGCTCGATCTCGAGTCGTCCTGGGTGCAGATGATCGAGCAAGCGCCGCCACTCGGCGCACTCCCGATACCGGTTCCCGCCCCCGGACTCGACGAGGGTCCGCATCTCTCCTACGCGTTCCAATGGTTCTTCTTCTCGGTCGGAACGGTCGTGGCCTACGCCCTGATTCTGCGGAAGCGGACGCGCGAGCTGAGCGTCGAGTGACCGAGGCGCAGATCCTCCTGCTCCTGGCGGTGCGTCTTCGGAGCAGGGCGGCGGCCGACGACATCGAGGAGACCTTCATCACGCTCGGCGGCGAGGCTTCGCGATTCGAGTCGCTGCTCGCCGACGCGGAGTCGCTCGACCAGGTCCGGGTTCGTGGGGAGGAGCTGCGTCGCTCGCTCACCGGCGCGGGCGAGGCAGAACTCGCCGCCCATCTCGGGGCAGAGACCGAGCGCGTCGGGAGGGCTGATCTCGTCACCGCCTACGAGGCGTTTCTTCCACTCAATCGTGCGTTTCTCGCCGCGCTGTCGACCTCGGCCAGCCCAAGTGAGGTCGCCGTCGCAGAGGTTGCGTCACTCGTTGTTCGCTTGGGCCCGGTCCTGGCCGCGCTCGAGGAGAAGCTCGACCGATTCGCGGGCTACGCCGCTCGGTTTGCGGCCGCCGTCAGCCGGGCCGCCACGGATCCCCGATGGGTCGCCGGTGCGAGCATCGACAGCATCCACACGATCTGGTTCGAGTTGCATGAACACCTGCTGGCCACGCTCGGGCGGGATCGTTCGCAGGAATCGACGCTCCAATAGAGGCGGCATTCGAGGCCGAACGTGGCACCATTGCCGTATGGAAGCACGATTCGGGCGGGTCCTCACCGCCATGGTGACACCGTTCACGGCCGATGGGTCGCTCGATCTCGACGGCGCACAGGCACTGGCCTCACACCTCACCACCGATGGCGGCAACGATGGTCTTGTCATCGCGGGCACCACCGGTGAGAGCCCGACTCTGACCCACGACGAGCAGATCAGCCTGATCAGCGCGGTCGTCGAGGCCACCGACACGCCGGTGATCGCCGGCGCGGGGAGCAACGACACCAAGGCCGCGGTCGAGTTGACGAAGCGAGCAACCGCCGCCGGAGCCCACGGCATTCTCCACGTGGCCGGCTACTACAACCGTCCGTCGCAGGCCGGCTTGAGCGAGCACTTCCGGGCGTGCGCGGCAGCCACCGATCTTCCTGTCCTCCTCTACGACATCCCCGGACGGACCGGTCGCAAGGTCGCCACCGAGACCATGGTCGATCTCTTCACCGACGTGGAGAACATCGTCGGAGTGAAAGATGCGGCGGGTAACCCTGGGGAGACCGCCCGCCTGCTCTCGATGGCCCCGGAGGGCACCGAGGTCTACAGCGGCGACGATGGTCTCACGCTTGCCCTCCTGGCGATTGGTGGCGTCGGCGTGATCGGCGTGGCGACCCACTGGGTCGGCAACGAAACGACCGCGATGATGAACGCGTTCTTCGGCGGCGACGTGCGCAAGGCCGCCGAGATCAACCGGCGCCTGATCCCGTCCTACGAGTTCGAGACCGGCGATCTCGCCCCCAATCCGATTCCAACCAAGGCGATGCTCCGCGTGCTCGGCATGCCGGGCGGACCGACAAGGATGCCAATGGGACCCGAACCAGACTTCGTCGAGGCTGATGCCAAGACCGTGCTCGCCGATCTCGGTCGAGCCTGAGGTGGCAGCTCCCGTTCGCCTCACCTTCCTCGGCGGCCTCGGCCAGATCGGGCGCAACTGCGCCGCGATCGAGACCGAAGGTCGCATCGTGGTGCTCGACTGCGGGCAGATGTTCGCCGGCGACGACCTTCCCGGCGTCGATGCCGTGCTTCCCGACCTGTCGTATCTGATCGACAACGCCGATCGCGTCGAGGCGATCATCGCCACCCACGCCCACGAGGATCACATCGGGGCACTGCCGTATCTGATGGCCCACCTTTCGGCCCCGATCTACGGCTCGGCATTCACCCTCGGATTGGTGCAGCACAAGCTGAAAGAGGTCCGCCTGCTCGACAAGGCGCAGCTGCGCGAGGTCAAGGACGGCGATCGCGGGATGGTGGGGCCCTTCGATTGCGAGTTCCTGCCCGTCACCCACTCGATTCCGTCGGGAAACATCACTGCGTTCCACACCGACCAGGGCGTCATCCTCCACTCGAGCGACTTCAAGCTCGATCTCACCCCCGTCGACGGGCGCCGCACCGATCTCTCGCGCATCGGCGCGCTCGCGTGGGACCCGGGTATCCGGCTCCTGCTCGCCGACTCGACCAATGCCGATCAGCCCGGTGCCTCACGTTCCGAGAAGGACGTTGGTGCGGCGTTGAGTGCCGTGATCCGCGGTGAGGAGGGCCGGCGAGTGATCATCGCTTCCTTCGCCAGCCACATTCACCGCATCCAACAGATCGCCGATGCCGCGGTCGAGACCGGCCGGGTGCTCGTCACCCTCGGACTCTCGATGCGTCGCAACGTGAAGCTCGCCCGAGATGTGGGAATTCTGCGCATCCCCGACGCCCACATCCGCGACATCGAAGACATCGATGACCTCCCACCCGAGCGCGTCGTCGTGGTCTGCACCGGATCACAGGGCGAACCCCGTGCCGCCCTCACCCAGATGTCGATCGGCGAGAGTCGCTGGATGAAGCTCGACGACAACGACACCGTGGTCTTCAGCTCTCACCCGATCCCCGGCAACGAAGCAGCCGTCGCCTCCGTCCGCAACGGGCTCGCCCGTCTCGGGGCGAAGGTGCTCCACAGCGGCCAGGTCGACGTCCACACCAGTGGTCACGGCAAGCAGCAGGAACTCGCCACCCTCCACTCCGTGGCGGTCCCCGAATGGTTCGTGCCCGTCCACGGCGAATACGCGCACCTTGTGGCGCATCGTGATCTTGCCCACCGCATGGGAATGCCCGACGATCGCGTCGTCTTCTGCGAGGACGGCGACCAGATCGAGCTCACCGACGACGGCATCAACCACCTGGGCTCCATCGGCACCGACCGGGTCTATGTCGACGGCATGGTCGGCGACCTGGGCAACGCAGTGCTCGGCGATCGCCGCGTACTCGGTGACGACGGATTCGTGTCGATCGTCGTCCACGTCGACATCGAGCACGGTGAGATCACCGCCGGACCCGACGTCGTGTCTCGAGGATGGGTCGAGAAACCCGCACTGCTCGCTCACGAAACCGCCGTGGCCGACGCGGTCGAGCGCGAACTGCGTAAGGCCTTGAAGGGCGGGGAGTCGGACCCGAACAAGCTCAATCAGATCACGCGTCGCGCCGCTGGTCAGACAGTGAGCGACCGGACCCGACGCCGCCCGATGATCGTGCCGATGGTCCGAGAGGGCTGAGCGCGAAAGGCTGCCTCTCGGTGCGTTGCGCGCGAGCTCACGCGCGGACAGCGCGAGGGTGCCCCAAGGCTGACACACCCCGCTGGTAGCGTCGTGGCCATCGTGGCCACAAAAGCGAAGTCCAAGAAACGCACGCCGGCG
>CALKOE010000368.1 GCA_938091985.1 uncultured Acidimicrobiales bacterium
CGAGCAGCGGCGGCATGACGACCAGAGCCGAGAGGAGCGCAACGGCGACGTTGAGGGTGACGATCAGGCCGAAGTCGGAGAGCAGCGGGAGGGCCGAGAAGACCAGCACGCCGAAGCCGCCGATCGTTGTGAGCGCCGAGGTGAAGAACGCTCGCCCGGTACGGGCCGAGGCCCGATCGGTTGCCTCCTTCGCGGTGAGCCCTCGTTGTCGTTCCTCGAGATATCTGCCCAGGATCAGAATGCTGAACTCGGTACACGACGCGATCACCAGCGGTCCGCTCACGGTCGTCAACGGACTCAGCGTGAGGCCCAGAACTGCGACGATCACCGAAGCTGCGCCGACAGCAAGCAACACCGGAACCATTGCGAGGATCGCTCGGGTCGCACTGCGAAAGCGCGCCAGGATCCAGAGTCCTGCGGTGGCCAGCGCAAGATACGTGAGGATCGCTCGATTGGCCGAGAGGTTCTCGAGCAAACCGACACCGACCACGGCGAGTCCGGCGGGAACGGCCCGCACTGCTTGCTCGCCCGGGCCGACATCGGTCAGCAGGATTGAGTCGGCGTCGAGCTCGAGTGCGTCGATTCGGTTGCTGAGGTCCTCGTTGAGCCGTTCCACGAGGATTGCGTCTTCGGAGAGCGGCGCAGAGCCGAGGCGCAGATTGAGCTGCGCGGCGGTCCCTTCGTCGTTGATGAGGACCCGACGGATGTCGTCGGGCATCACATCGATCAAGGCAACGACGTCTGCGGAACGCGGCGGAACCGGATTGACGGTGTCGTCGTAGTTGATGATCTTCGACAGGGTCGAGACCATGCTCGAGCTGTTGCGGATCTCGGCGCCGTCCTCGTTGGCCTGGGTGAAGTCCCAGACGAGGTCGATCACGGTCTGATCGCGCACGTTGTTGGCTTCGATGAGCACACCGAGGGTGCTCTCGAATCCGGTCTCGTTCTCGAGGCGGCGAATGTCGCGAACGGTGTCGGTGTCCTGGTTGACCCAGCGGACGGGATCACTTTCGATCTCGAACTGATCCTCGAGCGCGATGCCGGCGACCAGCACACCCACCGAGGCGATCATCAGCGGGATCACGAACTTCTGTGGCAGCCCGCCGAGGGCCACGATGCCGCGTTCGATCGGCGAGAGCTCGGCCAACGAGCTGGTACGGGCCCGGTACTCACGGATGCCGAGCGCAGCGGTGGGGATGAGGACGCCGACGATCAGGATGATCACGATGCCGACCGCGAGCATCACGCCGAAGTCTCGGATCATGGGCACGAGCGACACTCGCATCACGAGGAATGCGGCGACCGCTGCGAGTGTGGCGGCCACGAGCGGTGGGCCGAGGTTGGCGAGCGTCTCCTGAATCGGGTGCTCGGCGCGGTCGAGCACCACCTCTTCCTCGACCCGGTTGTGGACCTGAATCGCGAAGTCGACGCCGAGTCCGATCAGAATCGGCAGACCCGAGATGGTGACGAGCGAAAGGTCGATGCCGACCAGGCCAAGCAGCGAGAAGGTCCACGCGACGGCGATGAGCACGGCGAGCAGCGGGAGGAGTCGCCAGCGAACCCGGAAGGTGACGGCGAGAACCAGGGCCATGATCGCCACTGCGGCGGCGCCGAGGGTGAGCATTCCGCCCTGGAGGTAGTCGTTGATGTCCTTCAGGAAGACAGGCGAGCCGGTCGTCGTGATCTCGAAGCCGTCGATGTCGGCTGACTCCATGATCTCGAGGATTGCTTCGGTGCCGGCCGAGAGTGTGTCGAGATCGGCATTGCCCTCGAGGATCACGCCGCCGACGGCGGTGTTCTTGTCGGGGTAGGTGCTCTCGAGCGAGCGCCGGATCTGGCGATCCTCGAACGACGGGGTGGTCGTGATGGCGCCGCCACCGACCTCGTAGCCGGTGTTGTCCCAGAGGATGAGTTCGACCCAGGCCGGATTGTCGAGCCCGGCCGGACGTGATGCGCTCAAACGGGCCAGTGATGTGGAGGTGTCGGTGCTGCGGCGGGCCGCCGAGTCGGCATCGTCGTCGACGCCGGTCGCCCGGGCGAGCGCCTGGGTGGCGACGCTCTCGTCGAGAATCGACGAGGAGAACTGCATCGAAACGAGGGGCGTGATGACCGCATGGACCTCGGGAACGGCCCGGAGTTCGGCCTCCAGACGTTCGAGTTCGGCGCGGTTGGCGTCGCTCATCAGATCTTCGATGGTTGCGTCGCCCTCGGCAGAGAACAGCAAGATGACGGCCTCGCCGCCGAACTCCGTCTGGAACTCGACGTTGTCGATCGCTGCCTGGCTGTCAGAGTTGAGATAGCTGTCCTGGCCGGTGGCGAACTCGATCTGCGTCGCTCCGATGGCGAGCACGCCGGTGATCGCCAGGACCCCAAGGCCCACGGCCCACCAGTACTTGCCAAGCCCGACTGCGATCGTGCGCTAGAACCGTTCCATCCATCTACCCCCAGGATTCAGGCAGCAACGCTGTCACGGATGTGTCGCCCGCGCCTCGGCGAGGCAGGATGGATTCATGACTGACGCATCTTCTCCCGCCGCGCACACCGCTTCCGGGCACGTTGTTTCCGCGTACATCGTCGACGCGGTGCGCACGCCGACCGGCAAGCGTGGTGGTGGGCTTGCCCACCTTCACCCCGCTGATCTCGGTGCCGCTTCGATCTCGGCTCTGATCGAGCGAACGGGCATCGACCCCAACGCGGTCGAGGATGTCGTCTTCGGCAATGTCGACTCGGTCGGCGGCCAAGCCGGCGACATCGCTCGTACCGCGTGGCTCGCGGCCGGGCTGCCCGAAGCCGTGCCCGGCACGACGGTCGACCGCCAGTGCGGCTCCGGTCAGCAGGCCATCTCGTTCGCTGCCATGGGAGTCATGGCCGGCGTACAGGACCTGGTGGTCGCCGGCGGAGTCCAACAGATGTCGCAGATCCCGATCTCGTCGGCCATGACCTTGGCCGCAGAACTCGGCTTCGAGGATCCGTTCTCCGGGTCGACGGGTTGGGTCGATCGCTACGGCACGCAGGAGGTGTCGCAGTTTCGTGGCGCCGAGATGATCGCCGAGAAGTGGGACATCAGCCGAGACGACTGTGAGCGGTTTGCCTTCGAGAGTCACGAACGAGCCATTCGGGCGATCGACGAAGGGCGCTTCGACGCCGAGATCGCGCCGGTCGGCGACTGCACGATGGACGAGGGTCCTCGCCGCGGTGGGTCGCTCGAAAAGATGCAGCAGCTCTCCACCCTGGTCGAAGGTGGCCGGTTGACCGCAGCATGCGCCAGCCAGATCAGCGACGCCTCTGCCGCCTTGCTGATCGCCTCGGAGCAGGCGTTGAAGGACCACAACCTGACGCCGCGCGCTCGCATCCACCACATGTCGGTTCGCGGCGACGATCCGATCTACATGCTCACCGGTCCGATCCCGGCCACTGCCTATGCGCTGGAGAAGACCGGCATGAAGATCGACGACATGGATCTCTTCGAGTGCAACGAAGCGTTCGCTCCCGTGCCGTTGGCATGGATGAAGGAGCACGACATCCCCCACGAGAAGGTGAACGTCAACGGCGGCGCCATTGCACTCGGTCACCCGCTGGGCGCTACTGGAGCCAAGCTCATGACCACGCTGTTGCACGAACTCGAGCGCACGGGCGGGCGCTACGGCTTCCAGACGATGTGTGAAGGCGGCGGCCAGGCCAACGTCACCATCATCGAGCGGCTCTGAGCGTGTCGACGTCCACGTCGGTCCCGTTCAGGTGCAGGTAGTAGCCGAAGGCCACGGCGGTGAAGAGGAGCTGGAGATGGACGAGGCCCCTGAGGACCCTCTGCAGGCCCAGGACCGGG
>CALKOE010000369.1 GCA_938091985.1 uncultured Acidimicrobiales bacterium
CCAACCGTGTCGGCGCCTACGGATGACTGCAACGGTGTCGCCCAAACTGCAAGCACTCGGTCGACTTCGCTCTCTGCGGCAAGGACCCGGGCGAATCCGTCGGCATCGTCCATGTACAACGTCGTCCCGCCACAGCCTGACTGCGAGCTGAGGGTGTCACCTCGATACCAGAATCCAGGGTCCTCGCCGGCCCAGAAACCCTCGGTCTCGGCCACGGGAATCAACGGATTCTCCACGTCGATGGTTGGCAGCGTCTCAGCGGTCATCACGAAGAAGGGATCGGTGTCGGTCTCGTGGATCTGGGTGCCATCCCGGGTCGGGATGGTCAAACGTCCGGCACCATCGAAGGTGGCTCCGCTCCGCAGCTGGCTGCCGTCCTCGGGGATCCGATGGAGGTCGACCACGAGGCCGCCATCACCGATGCGCCCGACGTAGACCTGTGCGCCATAGTTCGCATCAAGAGCGGTCCACGCAACGAGCCCGTCGGGCCCGAAGGCCAGTCCCTCGATCTGATCGAACTCGTCGCGGACATCGCGCAGGGCGGGTCGGCTCACGCCGTCGGCACCCGTCACCGTGATCACTCCGTTGAAACCAAACCCGATGCCATCGCGGCCTCGGTAGGTGAGGGTGTAGGTGAACTCGCCGTCGGGGGTCGTGCCGAGCAGCACATCTTCGAACGGTTCGACAGTGGTGGTCGAAGACGTCGCCGCGGCGATCGTTGTCGTCGGGCGAGTCGTTGTCGGGGAGGTGGTGGATGAGGCCACAGGCGACGAGGTTGAACTGGTCGATGCGGGGTCAGAGGACGTCTCCGGTGCATCGGAGCACGATCCCAGCACCACCACCGCTGAGAAGCCACACGCCAACATCCACTTCGCCATCGTCCCAGCATCGCAGCCGAGACCGGCCGCGTGGCCGCGGGCTACTTGCCGCGTTTGTAGAGCGTGATGCTCCGGGGCGGCACCGGCACGAGGTCTCTGCGGTACTGGCGGTGAACCTGGTCGACGGCCGCTGAGGCCGCCGTGTCGCGCCGGGCGATTTCGAGTTCGAGCTCAGCCACACGCAGCTCGAGATCGAGCACCCGCTTCACGCCGGCGAGGTTGAGACCATCGGTGGTCAACTCTTGGATCCGCTGGAGCAACGCGATGTCGGCGTCGCTGTAGCGGCGACTCCCGCCGCCGGTGCGGGCCGGATCGACGAGCCCTTTGCGTTCGTAGATACGCAGAGTCTGAGGGTGGACCCCGGCCAGCTCCGCAGCAACCGAGATGACGTAGACCGCTCGGTGAAATCGTTCCTGTTCCATTGTCAGACTCCCAGGTGAGCTCGGGGCGAGTCGGGCGTCGCCTCGGCCAGCGCCTCGATTGCTTGGCGCTGCTCGTCGGATAGTTCGTCGGGGACCGTGACCACGACGGTGGCGAGGAGATCGCCGCTGCCCCCCTTGCCTCGGAGACGGAATGTCTTGCCCGTTGCAGTTCCCGCCGGGATCCGGATCGTGACGGGCTCGCCGTCGAGGGTCGGAACCTTGACGTTGGCCCCCAATGCGGCCTCGGCAAACGTGATGGGCACGTCGATCGTGAGGTCGGCGCCCGAGCGTGCGAACAACGGGTGATCGGCGACGTTGACCCGCACGAAGAGGTCGCCCGGCGGGCCGCCGAGGCGACCCGGACCACCCCGACCCTTGAGCCGGATCTTCTGTCCGGTCTTCACGCCTGCCGGAATCCGGACCTTCACGTCTCGCGGCCGAACCTCGACACCGATACCGCGACACGTCGTGCACGGGTCGGTGATGACCGAGCCCCGTCCACTGCACGAGGTGCACGGTCGACTGAACGAGAAGAGACCCTGATCCTCGTCCTGCACGCCCTTGCCCTTGCAGACCTTGCACGTCTCGGGCTTCGAGCCCGGATTCGAACCAGAGCCGGAGCAGGTGTGGCAGGTGGCTTCGCTCGTGAGCGTGATCGTTGTCTCGAGACCGTTGACGGCGTCGTCGAAGTCGAGCGTGAGGTCGGCCTCGAGATCGGCGCCTTCCTGCGCCCGCGTCTGCTGTTGTTGAGGACCACCGCGACCACCGCGACCGCCGCGACCGCCGCCGCCACGGTTGAACAAGCCCCCGAGCAGATCGCCGATGTCGTCGAACCCGACGTTGAATCCGCCGGCACCACCGGGGCCACCCGGTCCACCGGGTCCGCCGCGACCGCCCGTCATCGGGCCCAGCCGACGCACCTCGTCGTAGCGCGTCCGCTTCTCCTCGTCGCCGATCACGTCGTAGGCAGCCGAGACCTCCTTGAAGCGCGACTCCGCAGCGGTATCGCCCGGGTTCTTGTCGGGATGCAGTTCGCGGGCGAGCTTGCGATACGCCTTGGTGATGTCTTTGGCCGAGGCCTTCTCATTGACGCCGAGCGTCTTGTAGTAGTTCTTCTCGAACCATTCTTTTTGCGGTTCCGCAGCCATGTGACACCTCCTTCAGGTTGTGGCGTAGTGGGTGTTGCTCATCCCTTGACCTTGACCATCGCGGCCCGGAGCACTCGTCCGTTCCAGGCGTAGCCGGTGCGCAGTACCTGGGCGACGACGGCCACTTCCTGACCTTCGTCTCCCGGCTCGGTCATCGCCGCTTCGTGTCGGTTCGGGTCGAACGGTTCGGCTTCGTCCACGATCAACTCGAGCCCAGAAGACTGGAGAATCCCGTGGAGCTGTGACGCAATCGGCTCGACACCCTCGACACCTTGTTGTGCTGCGGCATCGCAGGCATCGAGCACCGGCAAGAGCGCTTCGGCGACACGCGACCCGGCATGGGCCGCGAACTCGGCGTTGCGCTTCTCGGTCTGCTTGCGGAAGTTGGCGAAGTCGGCCCCGACCCGCTGCAGATCGGCAAGGTGCTGATCACGCTCGGCGGTGACCGCCTCGAGCGTGGCGACCAACTCCTCTACCGACAACACATCGGACGACTCGCCGGCCGATTCGGGCGTGGGGGATTCGCCCTCCTCGGCCGCCGAATTCTCGTCGACCGAGTCGACGTTGGGATCAGCGTTCACGACGCCTCTTCAGCGTCGTCCTCGATGATCTCCGCGTCGACGACCTCGTCGTCATCGGGGGTGCTTGCCTCGGCCTCGGCCTCGCGCTCCTCGGCGGCCGCGGCCTCGTAGAGCCGCTGGCCGAACTCTTGGCTCGCCGACATCAGACCCTCGGTCGCGTCCTTGATGGCATCGAGATCGGTGCCTTCGAGCGCGGTCTTCACGTCGGTGAGCTTGGCCTCGATGGTCGACTTCTCGTCGTCGCTGACGTTGTCGGCCTGGTCCTTGAGGAGCTTCTCGGTTTGGTAGACGAGAGTGTCGGCGGTGTTGCGGATCTCCGCTTCTTCCTTGCGGATGCGGTCTTCCTCGGCGTGAGCCTCGGCGTCCTTCACCATCTGATCGATGACGTCGTCGGAGAGCGAGCTCTGACCGGTGATGGTCATCGACTGCTCCTTGTTGGTCGCGTTGTCCTTCGCGCTCACGTGGACGATGCCGTTGGCGTCGATGTCGAACACGACCTCGATCTGGGGCAGGCCGCGCACAGCGGGGGGCAGGTCGACGAGCTGGAACTTGCCGAGCGTCTTGTTGTACTGCGCCATCTCGCGTTCGCCCTGGAGCACATGGATCTCCACGGAGGGCTGGTTGTCTTCCGCCGTCGTGAAGGTCTCGCTCTTGCGGGTGGGGATGGTGGTGTTGCGCTCGATGAGGGTGGTCATGACGCCACCCTTGGTCTCGATGCCGAGCGACAGCGGGGTGACATCGAGGAGCAACACGTCCTTGACTTCGCCCTTGAGCACACCGGCCTGCACCGACGCACCGATCGCCACGACCTCGTCGGGGTTCACGGTCTTGTTGGGCTCGGAGCCGGTCATTTCCTTGACCAGGTCGGCGACGGCGGGCATGCGGGTGGAACCACCCACGAGCACGACGTGGTCGATCTCGCCCTTGGTGAGACCGGCGTCCTTGATGGCCTGCTCGAAGGGCTTCTTGCACCGATCGAGAAGGTCGGAGGTCAGGTCTTGGAACTTGCTGCGGCTGAGCTCGTAGTCGAGGTGCAGCGGGCCGGCATCGGTGGCCGTGATGAAGGGAAGATTGATCTGCGTCGACTGGGTCTGGCTCAGTTCGATCTTGGCCTTCTCTGCGGACTCCTTGAGGCGCTGGGCAGCCATCGCGTCCTGGCGAAGGTCGACACCGTGATCGCCCTTGAAGGACTCGGCCAGCCAATCGATGACCGCGTCGTCCCAATCGTCGCCGCCGAGCTTGGTGTCGCCGGCGGTGGACTTGACCTCGAAGACACCGTCGCCGAGCTCGAGCACGGAGACGTCGAACGTGCCGCCGCCGAGGTCGAACACGAGGATGGTCTGCTCGGTCTCTTCCTTGTCGAGCCCGTAGGCCAGCGCAGCGGCGGTCGGTTCGTTGATGATGCGGAGCACCTCGAGGCCGGCCACCTGGCCTGCTTCCTGGGTGGCGGTGCGCTGGGCGTCATCGAAGTAGGCGGGCACCGTGATGACGGCCTGGGTGACCGTGTCGCCCAGGTACTCCTCGGCGTCGCGCTTGAGCTTCATCAGCACGCGGGCCGAGATCTCCTGGGGGTTGTAGGCCTTGCCATCGATGTCGATGGTCCAGTTGGTGCCCATGTGGCGCTTGACCGAACGAATGGTGCGTTCGGGGTTGGTGATCGCCTGACGCTTTGCGACTTCGCCGACGAGCACTTCGCCGTCCTTGGCGAAGGCCACAACAGACGGGGTGGTGCGCGATCCCTCGGCGTTGGGGATCACGACGGGGTCTCCGCCCTCGAGGACGGAGACGACGGAGTTGGTGGTGCCGAGATCGATACCGACGGCCTTTGGCATATTTGGTGACGTCCTTCGTGAGGTTTCTTGGGGGGTTACAGGTGCTTGAACCGCACCATACCGGTCGAAATTCCCATCGACACCGAAAAGTTGAGTCTAGGTGTATCAACTTTGCCGACGCCCCTGGTCAGACGAGTTCGTGGCACGGCCGAGACCGCGCCACACCCGCCTTTCGATGCAGGTCAGACCTATGGAATGCTGCGGATCTGCCCCGGAGTGCTGCTGTGAACTGGAAAATCGTCATCCCACTCGTCCTCGGCCTGTCGATTGGCGCGTCCGCGCTGGCCGCGGCGGCACCCGCCACGAACGACGACATCGCCGGCGCGATCAAGCTCGAGGAGGGCGCCGAGCAGCGATTCACGACCGTGGAGGCCACCGTGGAGGGGTCCGAGGAGCTGTGTGCCGGCGGCAACACAGTTTGGTTCAGCTTCGGCACACAGACGCCGGGGCGCTTCGTCGCCTACGCCACCGGATCCGACCACGACAGCGAAGTCGGCTGGAACGACTCGCTCACCAACAGCACCGGCGCCTGCCCCGACGACAGTTCCGATTCGTCCGACGCGGTCGAAGAGATCCGGATACTCGGAGCGAGCGAGCAGGAGTTCGTGCAGGTCGGCGCCCACACGATCGGCAACGTCGGCACGGGAAGCGTGGGTGTGGTGGAGATCCAGGCTGCCGCGGATGACTTCGGAGATGCAGTCGACCTTCTCCGCCGCCCCGACGCCGTCAACGCAGTCGCCGGGATCGAGTTCCTCGGCATCGGGCCTCCCGAGGGCGGCGAGCCTGATACGTGCGGCGGCTCCTCGCTGTCGCCGAAGTCGGCGTGGCTCAACTTCGTGGCACCTGAGTCGGGCAGTTGGATGTTCGAATCCAAGTCCGTGTCGGAGACCGACATCGGCGTCTACTCCGGCGACGCGGTGGACACCTTGGTCCTCCTCGATTGCGCCACCACGGATCGCTCGGCCGTGATCATCGATGTCACCGAGGGGGAGACCTATCGGGTGCGGATCGCCGGCGACGATGTGACCGAGCCCGTCGTCGTGCGCGCCGAGTTTGCTCCGATACCCATGACCGCATCGCTCGTCGACGCCAACGGCAGCGGCGGGTCGGGCGACGTCGGCACGGTCTCCGATATCGGCCTGGGCAAATATCAAAAGCGCA
>CALKOE010000370.1 GCA_938091985.1 uncultured Acidimicrobiales bacterium
AGAACAAGCGCACCGACAACATGATCGTGCGCCGCCGCAAGCGCAAATAAGGGTGGAGAAGCGATATGGCTCGATCTCTGAAGAAGGGTTACTTCATCGACTATCACCTGGAGGACAAGGTGAAGGCGGCGGTTGGTACGAACGACCAGCGCGTCATCAAGACCTGGTCTCGTCGCTCGACCATCATCCCCGACATGATCGGCCACACCATGGCCGTTCACGACGGCCGCAAGCACGTCCCGGTCTATGTGACCGAGTCGATGGTCGGCCACAAGCTCGGTGAGTTCGCCCCGACCCGCACGTTCAAGTTCCACGCGGGCCAGGAGCGGGGAGCTCGTCGCTGATGACCGCTTCCAAGACCAATGAGCGTCCAGGGACGCGAGCCAAGGCATCGCACGTTCGTGCGTCGGCCTACAAGGCACGCGAGATCCTCAACCTCATCCGCGACAAGTCCTATGCCGAAGCCTCGGAGATCCTTGCGTTCTCCGAGCGCGGGATCAGCCAGGACATCGCCAAGGTGCTCGACTCCGCCGTCGCCAACGCCGAACACAACGACGGCCAGCTCGCCGAAGAGCTGTTCGTTTCGGCCTGCTACGCCGACGAGGGTCCCACGCTCAAGCGTTGGCGCCCCCGTGCTCGTGGCCGCGCCACTCGCATCCGCAAGCGCACCTGCCACATCACGGTGATCGTCTCTCGCTACTCCGAGGAGAAGCTCGAGGCCCTTCGCGAGAAGGAAGCCAGCGCCGGCCGCTCCACCACGAGCAACGCCGCCGAGGCCCGCCGCCGTCGTGTCGAGCAGAGCCGTGAACGTGAAGAGGCCCGCGAGGCCGAACACGATCACGACCATGATCACGATCACGATCACGACGATGAGCACGAGGCAACTGCAGAGGAAAAGGCGGCCAAGGTCGTCGCAGCCACCGCTGCCGAGATGGAAGCCGCCGGCGAGGACTACGACGCCGAGAAGGCCGACTCCGACGCCGACGACATCGTCGACGCCGATGACGAGTCGCCGTTCGGTCCGCTCAGCCACGCACCGCTCGAAGATCTGAGCGAGGCGCCGGAGGGCTACCCGATCAAGGGCAACGCCGACTCCATGAAGTACCACCAGGCCGAAGGGCGCTGGTTCGAACAGACGGTTGCTGAAGTGTGGTTCGCCACGACCGACGCAGCTGAAGCCGCCGGCTTCACCGAGGCTGGCGCATCGTCTGATGCAGATGCCGAAGATTCGGCCGCGGATCCGGCGGATGCCGGCGAAAGCAAAGAGGACTCCTGATGGGACAGAAGGTAAACCCCTACGGGTTCCGCCTCGGCATCACCACGGAATGGAAGAGCCGCTGGTTCGCCGACCGTGAGGACTACGCCAACTACGTCATCGAAGACTGGAAGATTCGCGACTTCCTCATGACTGAGCTGCCGCATGCGGCAATCAGCCGTGTCGAGGTCGAGCGCACCCGCGACCGTCTTCGTGTCGATGTCCACACTGCCCGCCCGGGCATTGTGATCGGTCGCCGCGGGTCTGAGGCCGATCGCCTCCGCTCCGGGCTCACCGCCATCACCGGCAACGCCAAGGTCCAGCTCAACATCCAAGAGATCAAGCAGCCCGAACTCGACGCTGCACTGATCGCTCAGGGTGTCGCCGACCAGCTCGCTGGTCGTGTCGCATTCCGTCGTGCCATGAAGCGTGCAGTGCAGAACGCACAAAAGGCCGGTGCCCTCGGCATCCGCGTCCAGTGCTCGGGCCGCCTCGGCGGTTCGGAAATGGCTCGCACCGAGTGGTACCGCGAAGGCCGTGTGCCGCTGCACACCCTCCGTGCCGATGTCGACTACGGCTTCCGCGAAGCGAAGACCACCTACGGTCGTATCGGTGTGAAGGTGTGGCTCTACAAGGGCGACATCCTCCCCTACAAGACCACCAGCGACGACAAGGCCACCCTTGAGGCGGCAATGGCAGCGGGCGAAACGTCCGGTCAGGCCAAGCCCCGCAAGGTTGTTTCTTCCGCCGCCGCCCGCAAGCGCGTGGCCACTCCGGAGACCGAGACCGACACCGAGGTCGAGGAAGAGCCGGCCCCGCTGATCAAGGAAGCCGATCCCGAGTTCGAGAAGCTCCTCGACGAGGAAGATGCCATCGAGGCGTCCACTCGTGAGCAGAGCGAGACCCCGCACTTCCGGGCGAACGACTGAGGTTGCTGTCATGTTGATGCCGAAGAAGGTCAAGCACCGCAAGCAACACCGGGGTCGTACCCGGGGCATGTCGAAGGGCGCGACCGAAGTCACCTATGGCGACTACGGGATCCAGGCTCTCGAGCCTGGTTGGATCACCGCTCGCCAAATCGAAGCCGGTCGTATCGCAATGACCCGCCACATCAAGCGTGGCGGCAAGGTGTGGATCAACGTCTTCCCCGACAAGCCCGTCACCCAGAAGCCGGCCGAAACCCGCATGGGTTCAGGCAAGGGCAACCCCGAACACTGGGTCGCTGTTGTGAAGCCCGGCCGAATCCTGTTCGAGCTCTCGTACCACGAAGAAGACGTGGCTCGTGAGGCCATCGACCGGGCAATCCAGAAGCTGCCGATCAAGGCACGCTTCGTGAGCCGTGAGGAGAGTTTCTGATGGCGAAGGCAAAGGCACTCGCTGATCTCGGCGACACCGATCTGATCGAGCAGTTGGCCGACCACAAGGAATCGTTGTTCAACCTTCGATTCCAGTTCGCCACCGGCCAACTGGAAGATTCCGCTGCTCTCAAGGCAGTCAAGAAGGAAATCGCCCGCGTGCTCACCGAGCTGCGGGCCCGTGAGATCGCCGACGCAGAGGCGCTGGAGAATTCAAATGGCTGAGCAAACCGCGTCTGACGCTGGCGAGACTCGCGAGAACGCACGCAAGGTCCGCGAGGGCCTGGTCGTGTCGAACGCGATGGACAAGACCGCTGTTGTCGAGACTGTCGACCGTGTGCGCCACCGGCGCTACGCCAAGACCGTCCAACGCAACAAGAAGCTCCACGTCCATGACGAGGAGAACACCCTCAACGTGGGCGACCGCGTGCGGGTGCAAGAGACCCGACCGCTGTCGAAGAACAAGCGCTGGCGTCTCGTTGAAGTCCTGGAGCGTGCCAAGTGATCCAGCAGGAATCCCGCTTGCGGGTCGCCGACAACTCGGGCGCCAAGGAGGTCTTGTGCATCAAGGTCCTCGGCGGTTCGAAGCGTCGCTATGCCTCGATCGGCGACATCTTCGTCGCAACGGTCAAGGATGCG
>CALKOE010000371.1 GCA_938091985.1 uncultured Acidimicrobiales bacterium
CCCCTCGCCGTCGAGCCCGACGCCGATGATTTCGGCACCTGCTGCCTCGAGCATGTCGAGCAATGGAGGGAACGTCGGGTCTTCGACCACCACCCGGTCACCAAGACGAACCAGTTCTCGCACCACACGATCGAGTGCGTCGAGTGCGCCATCGACCACCGTCACGGCCTCGACCTCGTAGGGCCATCGTCGCCGCAGCTCCACCTCCAGAGGCGCCAGCAGCGGCGGATCGACATACGACGTGACGGGGATTGAGTCGTGGAGACCTGTCAGCACCGGGCCGAGCGGAGGGAGCAGCTCCTTGGCCGGCGTCCCGGTGCTCAGATCGACCTCGATCGTGCCCGGCTCGACGGGCACCTGCCAGTGGCGGCCATCGGTGCGGCGGGGAGCCCGAACGGTCGTGCCCTGGCGCCGGTTCGTCTCGATCACACCGTGCAGACGCAGGATTCGCCACGCCTCGGTGACCGTGTTGGGGCTCATGTCGAGGGCCGTGGCAAGCGTCCTCACCGTCGGGAGCTTCTCGCCAGTTGCGATCTCGCCGTCGCTGATGAGCGACCCGACGATGCGGGCGAGTGACTCCGGAGTTCGGTCGGCGCCGAGCCGATCGGCGATCCGATCCAACATGGCGCTTTTGTATGCGACAAAGAGGTTCTTGTAAAGCCCAGGCGCAATCAATAGGTTTCGGGTGGTGGCGGCGGGGCAAGCCCGCTTTTTCACCAGCCCAGGAGGCACCCCTATGTCCGACGTTGTCAAGGCCGCGATCCTCCAAACCGCCTGGACCGGCGACAAGGAATCGATGATCGAGCTCCACGAGAAGTATCTCGCGGAGGCGGCTGCGGCCGGCACCCAGGTCATGTGCTTCCAGGAGCTGTTCTACGGTCCCTACTTCTGCCAGGTCCAGGACGCCCAGTACTACAGCTACGCCGAGGCGATCCCCGACGGCCCCACCACGAAGCGCTTCCAGGAGCTGGCCGCCAAGTACGGCATCGTGCTCGTCCTTCCGATGTACGAGGAGGAGCAGCCCGGCATTCTCTACAACACCGCGGCAGTGATCGATGCCGACGGCACCTACCTCGGCAAGTACCGCAAGATCCACATCCCGCAGGTCAACGGCTTCTGGGAGAAGTTCTACTTCCGACCCGGCAACCTCGGCTATCCAGTGTTCGACACCGCCGTCGGCAAGGTCGCCGTCAACATCTGCTACGACCGCCACTTCCCCGAGGGCTGGCGGGCGCTGGGCCTCAACGGTGCCCAGATCGTCTTCAACCCGTCGGCCACGAGCCGAGGCCTGTCGGCCTATCTGTGGCAGCTCGAGCAGACCGCAGCGTCCGCCGCCAACATGTACTTCGTCGGCGCCATCAACCGCATAGGTGTGGAAGACCTGGGCGACAACGACTTCTACGGCACCTCCTACTTCTCCAACCCGCGCGGCCAGTTCGTGGGCGATGTCGCCTCCGACACCGCCGAGGAGCTCGTCGTACGCGATCTCGACCTCGGTCTCGTCAACGAGGTGCGCGATCAGTGGGCCTTCTACCGCGACCGCCGCCCCGACATGTACGGCCCGCTCACCGAAGCATGACAACCAACGCCGAGCTGCACGAGCGTTACAAGGCGATCCTGCCGTCCTACGTGCATCCGCTCTATCAGGAGCCGATCTCGATCGAGCGAGGCGAAGGCGGCTACGTCTTCGACGTCGAGGGAAATCGCTATCTCGACTTCTTCGGCGGCGTGCTCACCACCATGGTCGGCCACAGCAATCCGGCCGTGGTCGCCGCGGTGCAGGAGCAGGCGGCCAAGGTGATGCACACCTCCACGTTGTATCTCTGCGAGCCGATGATCGAACTCGCCGAGAAGATCGCCGCACAGTCGGGCATCCCCGATGCCCGGGTGTTCTTCACCACGTCTGGCAGCGAGGCCAACGACACCGCAATCTTGTTGGCCACGAGCTATCGCAAGTCCAACCAGGTGCTCGCGATGCGCAACAGCTACCACGGCCGTTCGTTCACCGCGCAAGCCATCACCTCGCACTCGGCGTGGACGTCCACGAGCCTGTCGGGCCTGTCGGTCAACTTCGTGCAAGGCGGCTACCGCCTTCGCAGTCCGTTCCGACACATGGATGACGAGGAGTTCACCAACGCCTGCACCGACGACCTGCAGCAGGTGATCGACATGATGACCTCCGGCGACGTCGCCTGTCTGATCGCCGAACCGATCCAGGGGGTCGGCGGCTTCGCTACTCCCCCCGACGGCTTCTTCGGATCGCTGCAGAAGATCCTGTCGAACCACGGCATCCTCTTCGTCACCGATGAGGTCCAGACCGGCTGGGGTCGCACCGGCGAGCACTTCTGGGGCTACGAAGCCCACGACGTGGTGCCCGACATGCTCACCTTCGCGAAGGGTGTCGGCAACGGCATCACCCTCGCCGGGATCGTCGCCCGAGCCGAGATCATGGACACGATCAGCGCCCTGTCCTTCAGCACCTTCGGCGGCAACCCGCTGTCGGCATCGGCCGGCCTCGCCACGCTCGACTACGTGCTCGACAACGATCTCCAGGCCAACGCGAAGGCGATGGGCGACCGAATCGTCGCTGCGTTGCAACCTGTCGTCGACGCCACTCCATGGATTGCAGAGCTCCGCGGCAAGGGACTGATGCAGGCGATCGAAACAGTGCATCCGGACTCGATCGAGCCAGACGCCACCCGCGCCGGCGCCATTCTGGAAGGATGCAAGCGTCGAGGAGTGCTCGTCGGCAAGGGCGGCCTCTACGGCAATGCGATCCGCATCACTCCGATGCTCGACGTGACCGAGGAAGAAATCGACGAAGGCATCGCTGCCCTCGTCGCTGCGATCGAGGAGACAGCATGAAGAAGCTCATCAAGAACGGCACCGTGATCAGCTCGACCGGCGCCGACCCGGCCGACGTGCTCATCGACGGCGAGATCATCGTCGCCGTGCTGCAACCGGGTTCCGACGTTGCCGCGTCAGCAGAGGCTGACGCCCAGGTGATCGACGCGACGGGTCTCTACGTCATCCCTGGCGGGGTCGACGGCCACACCCACATGGAATTGCCCTTCGGCGGCACCGTCGCGTCCGACGACTTCGAGAACGGCACCCGGGCCGCGGCCTGGGGCGGCACCACCACCATCGTCGACTTCGCTGTGCAGAGCTTCGGTCAAGGCGTACGCGACACTCACGATCAATGGCGCGCCAAGGCCGAGGGCAAGTGTGCGATCGACTACGGCTTCCACCAGATCATCGGCGACGTCAACGAGCAGTCGTTGAAAGACATGGATGCACTCGTCAACGAGGGCATCACGAGCTTCAAGCTCTTCATGGCCTACCCCGGCGTGTTTCTCTCCGACGACGGCCAGATCCTGCGGGCCATGCAACAGGCCGCCGGCAACGGCGCGCTGATCATGATGCACGCAGAGAACGGACTCGCCATCGACGTGCTCGCCGAGCAGGCCGTCGAGCGGGGCGAGACCGATCCGGTCAACCACGGCTACGTCCGCCGGCCCGAGTTCGAGAGCGAAGCCACCCACCGAGCGATCCAGCTCGCCAAGGTCGGCGCCGCGCCCCTCTACATCGTGCACCTCTCGGCCTCCGAGGCGCTCGAGCAGGTCGCCATTGCCCGCAACAACGGCGCCAATGTCTTCGCCGAAACCTGTCCGCAGTACCTCTACCTCAACGTCGAAGACCACCTCGACCAGGGCTTCGACGGTGCGGCCTACGTCTGCTCCACACCGCTGCGGACAAAGCACGCCCACCACCACGAAGATCTCTGGAAGGGCCTGCGTACCAACGACCTGAGTGTGGTCGCCACCGACCACTGCCCGTTCTGCATGAAGGACCAAAAGGAGCTCGGCCGCGACGACTTCCGGGCGATCCCCAACGGCATCGGCGGTGTCGAACACCGCATGGACCTCATCTACCAGGGCGTGGTCAACGGTGAGATCTCGCTCCCCCGCTGGGTTGAACTCTGCTCGACCACACCGGCTCGCATGTTCGGCCTCTACCCCCGGAAGGGCACGATCCAGCCCGGCGCCGACGCCGACATCGTGCTCTACGACCCGAAGCGCACCTGGACCATCAGCGAAGACAACCACCACATGAACATGGACCACTCGGCCTGGGAGGGCTTCGAGATCAACGGCCATGTCCACACCGTGATGTCTCGTGGCCGCGTGATCATCGAGAACGATTCCTACACCGGATCCACCGGCCACGGGCAGTACCTGCGCCGCGGACTCTCCGACTACCTCATCTAACCCCGCACCGAAGCTCCCGTTTCCAGCAAGGACCCCCATGCAGCAGATCCAGCACCTCATCGACGGATCGTCGGTCGCGGCCACCGCCGGCCGCACTTCACCCGTGTTCAACCCCGCAACGGGCGAGCAGAGCGCCGACCTCGCGCTGGCCTCGGTGGCCGACGTCGACGCCGCAGTGGCAAGCGCCAAGGCAGCCTTCACGCAGTGGCAAAAGGTCAGCGTCGCCCGGCGGACCAAGCTGATGTTCGCCTTTCGCAACCTCGTGGTCGAGAACGCCGACGAGATCGCGGCCCGGCTCACCGCCGAACACGGCAAGGTGCTGAGCGATGCCGGTGGCGAGGTGGCGCGAGCCATCGAGAACATCGAGTTCGCCTGCGGATTGGCCGACCAGCTGAAGGGCAGCCACAGCGAGCAAGCATCGACTGGGGTCGACGTCTATTCGGTGCGCCGCCCGCTCGGCGTGGTGGCCGGCATCACCCCGTTCAACTTCCCAGCCATGGTCCCGTTGTGGATGATCCCCAACGCAGTGGCGTGCGGCAACACCTTCATATTGAAGCCGTCGGAGAAAGACCCCTCGGCACCGCTCCTCATCGCCGAGCTCTTCCAGGAAGCGGGCTTCCCGCCCGGCGTACT
>CALKOE010000372.1 GCA_938091985.1 uncultured Acidimicrobiales bacterium
CCTCATAGGAATCTTCGCTCACCACATCGACGCTCGCGCCGGCGCGGGCCACGGCCTGCAGCGCACCCACGAGCACCTGGTTTTCCTCGATGTCATAGGCCCGACGAGTCGACGAGCAGACGTAGACATCACGATTGCCGAGGCTCGATGCCTGCGCGGAAAGGGTCTCTGACCATTGCACCGGTCCACGAAGTTCGCCCACGCACCGCTCATTGTTGGTGCCGACCGAGGTCTTGAGGGTTCGCAGGGTCCGCGGCATGCCGTGAAGCAGCGTCTCGGCTTCGTCGCATGTGGCGACCAGCACACCCACGAGTTGCTCGACAACGTCACTCGACAGACCGAGCAGGGCATCGACCGTGTGCCCCATGTCGAACGGGCGCGCCAGCCGGTTCCAGAGCTCCGCCGTCGCATCGAGCGAGGCGTCGAAGGGATCGAAGCGGGGCGCGTTCACACGACCAGCTCGACACCGAGAACGTCGCTGATGGTGCGCTGCGCTTCGAGCTGCTCCGGCGGATCGAGGTGTTCGGCGACCGTGCGGTAGAGCGTCATGGCTCGTCGTTCTTCCATGCCCTCGAACTGGGGGAGGAAGTAGGCGTAGAAGACTTCGTAGATCAGTCGGGACTCGGTGATGCCGTCGCGGGAACGCCGGGCGGCGTACTTGGCGGCGTCGAGATAGACGGCCGGGCCGAGGTCCGTGAAGTCGCGAAGGCCGAGCAAGCGCTGGACGACTTCGCCCTTGCCCTGGAGAAGCTCGCGGTAGGCGTCCTCAGAAGGCGAGCCGACCTCGATGAAGGCGAAGCGGCGCATGAGTGCGTAGGACATCTCGAAGAGCAGGTTCTTGTCGAAGACGTTCATCGTGGCGATGATTCGCCAGCTGGCCGACACTCGGATGATGTCGGTGTCTTCGGGCGCCTCGACGCCGCTCGGCACGAGCGAGAGCGGGTGCGGCTGGCCCTTGCGCTTGAACGGGAGCACCACGGCCGCGCCCGACAGCACGGTGAAGAGCTGACCGAAGGCACGGTCGAAATTCGAGCGGTTCAGCTCGTCGATGACGAGCCAGCGACCCGACTCGATGGCTTCGACAAACAGTCCGGGCCGAAAGATCAGTCCCTCGGCGGTCGGCTGAAGTCCACCAATGGTCTCGAAGGTGGTCCACTCGGTGGTCGCCGTCGTCGGGAGGTAGCCGGTGCAGAACATCGCCTTGCGAGCCACCTCGGACGCGATGTAGGCGAGCGTCGTCTTTCCGGTGCCGGGCGGACCCGTCTGGATCACGTGTTTCCCGGAATCGATCGCGGCCACCAACTGGTCGATGACGTAGGCGGGAAAGATCATTCCCGCTTCCTCAGCCGCTGCGTTCAGGTCGTCGCTCGTAAAGGCAGTCACGACGGTCCTTTCGGCCGCAACCAGGCCGATCTGAGCGTCAGAGCTCGGGATTCTCAGTTCGGCGGCGAACCTGGGGGTGAGGAAGGAAGACCGGGGCCTTCGGATGGGTGGCCTCGCGGTGGACGAGATAGTCGACGAGCTTCTCGTAGGGGCCCTGACCCACGAGCTCGACGATCTCGTCGCGCAGCGACCGCCAGACGGGCCGATCCTCGTTGAAGGCAAGCGGATCGTCGGTGCACCACCACGCGAACTCAGCGCCACCCTCGCCCCAGTCCTGGCGCTTCCATTCACGCAGCAGATAGGTGGTGGTGCCGCTGTCGTCGGTCCATTCATCGAAGCGAAGGGGCACTTGCCAACAGACTTGGGGCTTCCAGTCGAGCGGCCGTTCGTCGCGTGCCACTGCCGCCTGATGAAACGCGCATCCGGCGCCCTTGGCGAACCCAGGTCGGTTCAGGAAGATGCAGGCGTCGTCAACTGTCTGGGTGACCCATTCGCCGTGCTCGTTCTTGTAGATCGGACCGCCCATCTCTTCGGCTCGGTCGCGGAGCTCCCATTCATCGGGGCCGAGCTCGGCCGCGCGCGCCGCAGTGGCCTCGCGGTCGGCCTTGTCGACGAAGTGGGCCCCATAGGTGCAGCAGCCGTGTTCGTATTCCGGCGCGAGCTCGGTGAACACGCCCGGGCACCCTCGCCCGTAGATGCAGCCGTAGTTGCTCATCATGAAGGTGACGTCGAACTGCCAGTGGTGGCCGTCGTCATCGGTGAATGTCACCCATTCGTGCAGATCAGCCGCGTCCATGCCGGCGACGGTACCGACTTCATCAGCCGATACGGTCAGCGCTGTGGCAGGCGAATTCGAAGAGGTACGAACACGACTCGAAGGGATCGCCGAAGAACTCGCGGATCTCGCGATTCAACGCCTGCGAGACTCGATCGATGCCGGCGGCACGGAGCTCCCGATCGATGAGAAACGTCTCACGAGAGCCCGTCGGGCCGTCGAGAAGGCAATCCATCTTCTCGAAGAGCCGAACGACGACCCCTTCGCCTAACCGGCGTCGTTGAGCGCGTCGATCATCTGACGCACGACGCCCCAGTTGCGACGGTCGAAATACATCGCGATCCGGTGCAGATCGACATTGTCGTCGTCGCGAATCTCAGCGTCGGTGGTGTCGATCCGCTCGATCGAACCTTTCACGAGGATGTGACCGAACCGTTCGTTCAGGGAGGCCAACTCCTCGTCGTCGATCTCTCGCTGAAGGCGCAGGATCAGCCGGGATCCCACGAAGCGCACCGAGTGATAGGTCCGGTAGAACCGACAGACCTCCTCGACGGCCTCCTCGATCGAGTCGGTCACGGTCACCAGTGAGAGATCGTCGGCAGAGATGAGCCCCTGGTCGCGCAGCTCGATCTCGACGAACTCCTTCCAGAGTGCCCAGTAGGTGCCGCCCGGTGGGTCGAGCAGGACGATCGGCGCCGGCGTCGACTTCCCGGTCTGGATGAGGGTGAGGAGCTCGAAGGCTTCGTCCATGGTGCCGAACCCGCCGGGGAGCATCACGTAGGCGTGCGACTCCTTCATGAACATGACTTTTCGGGTGAAGAAGTACTTGAAGTTGATCAACTTCGGGTCGTCGGCGATCACCTGGTTCGCATCGGCTTCGAACGGAAGCACGATGTTCACGCCGAAGCTGTTGTCGGCCCCTGCTCCCTCGTGGCCCGCTTCCATGATCCCGGGACCGGCCCCGGTGATGATCATCCAATCGCGAGCCGCGATCGACTCAGCGAAGTCATGGGCGCAGACATAGGCCGGGTCGCCGACCTTTGTTCGAGCGCTGCCGAAGATGGTGCATTTGCGGATGCCCTCGTAGGGCGCGAACACACCGAACGAGTAGCGAAACTCTTTCACCGCCGCTGCGACCAGCTTCAGTTCGCCTCGTCCGACGTCTTCGCGCGACAGACGTAGCGCCGAGACCATCAGTTCGAAGACGAACTCGCGATCGGCTGGATCCGCGTGTTGCGTGAGCGCAAGGATTTCGGCGTCGAGCTCGTCGTCGCCAGTGCGGTATGTCGAGGGGAAGTCGGTCACCGGTAGAAGCTACCTTCCCGCCCCGCTGACGGTCTGCCACCTGAAGAATCCCGTGGTCGACCGAGAGGTGGCCCCGCAACGTCGTCAGCCTCCGCGCCGCTCCTTGCGCACCATCAGCTTGAGACCGGACCAGTCCTCGTCCACTGCGCAGACCTTCACGTCGACGAGCCCATCCGGGAGCACCACCTCGCGCACCTGGTCTTCGGTGAGGTCGATGAAGAGCGGACTGGACTTCTTCGGCCAGCAGATCCACACCGAACGATCGGGAAATGCCAGCTTCCAGAGTTGCTCTCGGCGCCGGTCGAGGGCGCGACGGTTTGCGCAGAACACCAGGCTGACATCGGGAGTGCCGCGAGCCGAGCTGCGCATGACGACATCGCCGGGCAGGGGAGCGAGCATTTCGGGCAGGTGGGGAGGGGC
>CALKOE010000373.1 GCA_938091985.1 uncultured Acidimicrobiales bacterium
CACGAGATTGTCGGTCACCAGCGGAATTTGCTCGCTCGTGATGTGAACGACGCCGTCTTGCACCCGGACGTACCCGCGAGCCGAATCCCACACAAACGACACGATGTCGCGCCCCCGTACGGTCACTGCCTCGCCGGCGACGCCAGCCGATGACTGGCTGCTGTCGTCCCCGAGAAACTCGAAGATCGGCGTCGCCGCGCCGGCGCCTTCGCCGAACTTGTCCAAGAGGAACGGAAGGTCGGCAAAGAGATTGTCGGGCCGGTTGAGGTTCACGTCGTCCCGGGTGATGTTGACCCCGCCGCCATCGTCGACCACGAGGACTGCTCCGCCCTCACGAGCGAATCGGTTGATATCGCCCAGAACCGATGAGAAGGCGCCGGAGAACACGAACAACGGCTGGTTGAGGTTGGCCATCAGATCGATGTCAGCCGGGCGGCCCGAACGGACGGCTCCGACCTCAGTGGGAAGATTCGTATGGAAGATAGCGGCGAAGCGAGTAGCACGGTCTTCGATGCGCTCCTCGATCACCACGTCGGCCTGGTCGATGCCGGTCAGCGCCTTGAGGCTCTCGTTGTCGTTGTTCGAAATCTTGACCATGATCGCCGGCTGTTCGACAACGTCGGAATCGGCCTCGAGAAAGAGACCCGTCAGCGGTGCAATCGGGAGATCGGGCAGGGTCGTCGTCGATGTGGTGGTCGTGGACTCGACTGTCGTGGACGTGGTCGTGGTCGTCGTGCCGCCGGCATCGAGGTCGCCCTCGCCGTCGTCGCCACCTGACGCGACTATTGCCACGATGATCAGAACCAGCGCAGAAATGAGGCCACCAGCAGCCAGAAGGCTGCGTCGGTTGAATTGCATTTAGAGCTCCCGGAGGGTGTCGATACGTTCGCCCAGCGCTGGTTGCACGGCACCGGTTACCCCTTGCGGCCCAACCAGCCACAGGTGACGAGATGCCGGTTGACCCGGCACTCCATCGGATGCCGCAGCCTTCTCGAACGCCGCGGCAAGCGCCGGCGGGTAGCGAGTCAGCTGCACTCCGTCGATGTCGACTCGGGCGAGCCGACGATCGTCGAGGACTTTGTCGCGGACCCGTGAGGCAAAGGGTCCGTAGAGGGGGGCCACCGCGGTCAACACGGTTGCTGCGTGGATGCCGCTGCCGAACTGCACGAGCTCGCGGGCAACAACGGCTTCGAGTTCGAGGCGGTCGAGTTGGCGCAACGCTCCGGTGGTGACCACCAGGCGCGTGTCGCTGACGCTGCCGGCCACAGCAGCATCAGGCGCACGAGACTCGACGAGGTAGAGCTTCGGCTCGCTGATGCCGTGGCTCGCGCACACACTCTCGACCAGGCTCTCGAGCCGGGGTTCAGCGCCGGGGGCGATGGGCTTTGCACCGAGCGAACGCAGGGCGACTTCAGGAGCTCGACGCTCGATCAGCAGCATGGCCGCAGCAGCGACGGCAAGACCGATCGCCAATCCGATGATCCACGACAGCGAGCCTGGCGCGAGCAGGCCGACCAGCAGGGTCACAAAGAGGAAAGCGACGACCGCCGGGGCAACAAGCAGCAGACGGGGCGCGACATTCGGCACGAGGGTTTCAGCTCCGGATCAGAATTCGACGCTGACGGTGCCGCGAGACTCGTCGTCGGCCTCGAAGTATTCGCGTTCGGTGAAGCGCAGCGGACCAGCCAGCACAACGGCCGGGAAGGTCTGAATCGCAGTGTTGTACTTGAGGACGGTGTCGTTGTAGTGCTGACGGGCGAAAGCGATGCGCCCCTCAGTGGAGGTGAGCTCTTCTTGCAGCTCGAGGAAGTTCTGGTTGGCCTTCAGGTCCGGGTAGGCCTCGCTCACCGCAAACAGCTGGCGCAGCGCACCGGTGAGCATGTTCTCGCTTGCCGCCTGGTCCTGGGGGCCCGTTGCGCTGGTGGCAGCGTTGCGAGCCGCGATCACCGCTTCGAGCGTCTCCTTCTCGTGCGATGCGTAGCCCTTGACCGTTTCGACGAGGTTCGGGATGAGATCCCAACGACGCTTGAGCTGCACGTCGATCTGCGCCCACGCATTCTCGATGCGATTGCGGAGCTTGACGAGGTTGTTGTAGAGGCTGATGACAAAGAGCACCAGGACGACAACGATGGCGAGAACGATCAGAAGGATGACCATGCGCCCAGCGTATCGGCCCGAGACCGGCAGGCTGCCCCACCCCGGCGATCAGCTTCTACGGGCGGCCAAATCCAGCATGTGTTCGTAGCGGCCGACGTAGAACTCGGCCAGCGATGCCATCGAGAACTCCTCGGCGCGTTCGCGCCCTGAGGCAACCAGCGCGTCGCACTTCGCCGTGTCGGCCAACAGCTCGCGCAGCGCGCGGGCAAGCGACTCGTGGTCGCCCGGCGTGAAGAGGAGCGCGTCGCTCCCCTGTCGTGCGGCGTTGGCGTAGCCAGGAATATCGGAGGCGACGACGGGCGTGCCCGCCGCCATTCCTTCGAGCAGCACCACACCGAACGATTCACCGTGCAGCGAGGGCGCACAGAACACGTCGGCGCCCTTGAGACGAGCGATCTTCTCGGCCTCGCTGACCGCTCCCAACCACTCCAACCGCGGATCGCCGGCATAGGTCGCCTTCAACGAGTCGGTCTCGGGACCCTCACCCGCAATCCAGATCCGCACGTCGGGCGGCAACAGCGCCACCGACTCGAGCAGCACGCGGAGACCCTTGC
>CALKOE010000374.1 GCA_938091985.1 uncultured Acidimicrobiales bacterium
TGCACCACCTCCCGGCGGCGGGCATGCGTTCACCTCGAACCGACCGATGTAGATCCCCTCGTGATCGTTGTAGAGACCGTCTCGCGTGTCGAAGTCGAACTGGAAGCGCACGGTTCGCCCGCGCGCACCATTCGGCAGCGTGATCGTGTGGCTCTCGAACCCATTGGTGTTGCCGATCGACGCGACCGAATAGACGACCGAGTTCGGCGGTCCGATCAGCCGGAGTCGCAAACGGTCGTAGCCCGGATCCTGGGTTTCGACCTCTCGCCAGACGGTGAACTTCACCGTGTTGGGGCCTGTGCTCGAGAGCTCGAATTCCGGCGAGTAGACGCGCCCGCTATTGCGGTTGCTTCCCGTCTGGTAGTTCCCGCTCGTGCCGCGCCCGTAGTGCAGTGAGCCGCCATCGCGGCTCGCCTCGGTGTTGTGGTTCCACAACCCGTTGACGCCGTCACCCCAAGAGTTGTCGATGGTCCAACCTTCGAGCCCAGTGTTGAACTCGCACACAGTGACGCCAGAGCAGGATCCGACGGCAGCAGCCACAGGATCCATCGAGATCACCGACGGGACCGCCCACACAGCGGCGCCGGCCACGGCTGAACGGCCGAGGAAAGCTCGCCTCCCCATGGTGGAAGGCACAGCAGACGGTGCGCGTGGGCCCGTCGTCGAGGCGCGTTCGCGCCCAGAAAACACTGACATGTCACTCTTCGTGTCGGCCGATGACCACTGTCATCAACACATATGAGGCGAAAGACCCAAGAAACCAGCGTCGAGCAAAGGAGCGCTCAGATCTTCTCCAGCGGCGCCCACGAGAGAAGAAGTCGCTTTTCGCCCACGCTCGGGAAGTGAACGCTGGCCTCGGCCTTGTCGCCTGACCCCTCGATATCGATGATCACGCCTTCTCCCCACTGGTTGTGGCGGACATCGTCACCGATGCGCAACCCCATGGTTTCGGCGCCGGAGGGCGCCGGCGAGCTCCCGGCGCTGATCGCCTGCTCGACCACCCGCTCGCGGTGCTCTCGCTCGCTTCCGCCGCCGATTCGCTGGCGGTCGCCGCCGTAGGAGGTGCCGCTCG
The DNA here is from genome assembly GCA_938091985.1 of uncultured Acidimicrobiales bacterium. Lineage (GTDB taxonomy): Bacteria > Actinomycetota > Acidimicrobiia > Acidimicrobiales > Aldehydirespiratoraceae > JAJRXC01. Next base: position 1,073 of record CALKOE010000374.1, read on the forward strand.
CTCCGTAGGAGCTGCGATCCCGTTTTGCCCGCAACATCCGTGTGCCCCCGACCTCCTCGATCAACTCCGCGGGGATCTCGTCGAGGAAACGACTCGGCGGGTTGTATTGGGTGGTGCCATGGAGCATGCGGCTCCACGCGCTCGTGAGGTGCAGCTTCTGCATCGCTCGAGTGATGCCCACATAAGCGAGGCGGCGCTCCTCCTCGAGCTCGTGGGGCTCGCCAAGGGAGCGGATGTGTGGGAAGACGCCGTCCTCCATGCCGATGATGAAGACGTAGGGATACTCGAGCCCCTTGGCCGAGTGCAGCGTCATCAAGGTGACGGTGGACTCCTCGTCGTCGACATCGGCTGTGTCGCTCACGAGCGAGATCTGCTCGAGGAACTCGTCGACGGTCTCGTATTCGCGGGCCATGCCGACGAGCTCCGACAGGTTCTCCAGACGCCCCTCGGCTTCGATCGAACGGTCGGCCTGCAGCTCCTCCAAATAGCCGGAGCGGTCGAGCGCCTCCTCGATGATCGTGGCGGGACCGGCATCGAGCTTGCGGATCTCGGTGATGAGCACGATGAACTTCTCGAGACCGGTCGCGGCCCGTCCACCCACTCCGGCCTCGTCGAATCGCATGATCGCCTGATCGAACGATTCGCCAGTGGCGGTGGCCCAGGCATCGAGCTTCCCGATGGAAGAATCGCCCACGCCGCGCTTGGGCACGTTGACAATGCGCTTGACCGACACTTCGTCGGTGGGATTGACGATCGCGCGCAGGTAGGCGATGGCGTCCTTGATCTCGCGGCGATCGTAGAACCGGGTGCCCCCCACGACCTTGTAGGGGATGCCCACCCGCAGCAGGAACTCCTCGAGCACACGCGATTGGGCGTTTGCTCGGTAGAACACCGCCATCTCGTCGTAGCGGACCTGCTCGTGATCGTGGAGACGGGCGATCTCGTTGGCCACGTATTGGGCCTCGTCGGACTCGTCGTCGGCGTGGTAGCGGATGATCTTGTCGCCCGGCCCCTGGTCGGTCCACAGATCCTTCGGCTTGCGTCCCACGTTCTTCGCGATGACGGAGTTCGCCGCATCGAGAATCGATTGCGTCGATCGATAATTCTGCTCGAGCACCACCACGGTGGCATCCGGGAAGGCCTCTTCGAAGTCGAGAATGTTGCGAATATCGGCGCCCCGAAACCGGTAAATCGATTGGTCGCTGTCGCCAACGACTGTGACCTGGCGGTGCTCCTCGGCAAGCATGAGCACCAGCTCGTTCTGGACCGGGTTGGTGTCCTGGTATTCGTCGACCAGGACGTGGCCGAACCGGCGCCGCCAGCTGTCGAGCACGTCGGGGTGGGTTCGAAATAGCTCGACCGTGCGCTGGAGCAGATCGTCGAAGTCCATCGCTCCAGCGGTCAGCAGGCGCTTCTGGTACTCGAAATAGACGTCGGCGATCTTGCGCTCGTAGATCTGCTGCACATCTTCGGCGTAGGCCGCGGCACCGATGTTGTCGTTCTTCGCGGCGGAGATCGCCCCGTGAACCGTGCGCGGCGGGAATCGCTTCGGGTCGAGATTGAGGTCGCGGATCACGTAGCCGACGAGACGTACCGCATCGGCCTGGTCGTAGATCGAGAACCGTGAGGGGAATCCGAGCCGCTCGACATCGCGGCGAAGGATCCGCACGCACGCCGAGTGGAAGGTGGAGACCCACATCTTCTGCGCGACCGGGCCAACGAGCTCGCCGACTCGGTACTTCATCTCGCCCGCGGCCTTGTTGGTGAACGTGATCGCCAGGATCTCGAACGGCGACAGCCCCTCGTCCATCAAGTGAGCGATGCGATGGGTGAGCACCCGGGTCTTGCCCGACCCGGCGCCGGCCACCACGAGAAGCGGACCACCGTTGTGAACAACGGCATCGAACTGGGCGGGATTAAGGCCATCGAGAAGCGGCGATTCGGGCACCGGGTCACCCTACCGAGGGGAGGTGACAGCGGCGGGACTGCAGCGGGTCAGGTGGTGAGCTTGTAGCCGAGGCCTCGGATGGTGACGATGAGCTCGGGGGTGTCGGGGTTGGGTTCGACCTTTGCCCGGAGGCGCTTCACGTGGACGTCGAGGGTCTTGGTGTCGCCCACATAGTCGTAGCCCCACACCCGGTCGATCAGCGTCTGGCGGGTGACCACGAGACCCTTGTTGGCCATGAGCAGCGCCAGGAGCTCGAACTCCTTCAGCGGCAGCTTGACCGGTTCTCCGGCTCGGGTGACTTCGTGGCGCTCGCGATCGAGGCGCAGCTCACCTGCTTCGAGGACCGACGAGTCGTCG
>CALKOE010000375.1 GCA_938091985.1 uncultured Acidimicrobiales bacterium
TGGTGGACCAGCTCTGAGCTCGAATACGGCCTGAGCGACTCCCGCCCGAAGGTCGTCATCGCCGACGACGAACGACTCGAGCGCCTCATTCCCGTGCTCGACTCCTTGCGGGCCGACGCACCGATGCACGTGATCGCAGTGCGCTCCGACCGAGCGCTGCCCGACGACGCCAGCCGCTGGGACGACGTGGTCGATCCGGCCAACGCCCCCGAGACGCTCCCGCCGGTCGACATCCATCCCGACGACGACATGTGCATCTTCTACACGTCGGGCACGACCGGCTTTCCGAAGGGCGCGCAGCTGACCCATCGCGGATCGGTCCACAACCTGCTCCATCTGGCCTTCGCCAACACCAGCGCGGCAATGGCCAAGGCCAAGCTGGCCGAGAGCGGCCACGTCACGACCGAGAAGGCCACCGAGGCCGACCCGGCGATCATGGTCCCGACGCCGCTCTTCCACGTCACGGCCAACAACTGCGTCTTGCATCCCGGCACCCTCACCGGCGCCAAGCTCGTGTTCATGCACAAGTGGGACGCCGGCCGGGCAATCGAGCTGATCGAACGCGAGCAGGTCGGCACGTTCACCGGCGTGCCCACCATGAGCCGCGAGATGCTCATGCATCCCGACTGGGAGACTCGCGACACCTCCACACTCGCCTCGATGGGCGGCGGCGGCGCGGCCTTGCAGCCCGACCTGGTCGAGAAGATCGCCGACACCAAGGGCGCAGTGAAGCCGAGCACCGGCTACGGGCTGACCGAGACCCACGGCATCATCACCGCCGTCGGCGACATCTTCTTCAGCCTTCGCCCCACATCGGCGGGCCTGATCATGCCGACCCTCGAAGCCAAGGTGATCGACGAGGACGGCAACGACCTTCCGGACGGATCACGCGGCGAGCTCTGCGTGAAGGGTCCCGTCGTGGTCAAGGGCTACCTCAACCGGCCAGAGGCCACCGCCGAGGCGATTCAGGACGGCTGGTTCCGCACCGGCGACATCGTCCACATCGACGACGACGGCTTCGTGCACATCGTCGACCGGGCGAAGGACATGGTGCTTCGAGGCGGCGAGAACGTCTACTGCGCCGAGGTCGAAGCCGCGATCTACGAGCACCCGGCGATCGCCGAAGCCGCCGTGTTCGGTGTGCCCGACGACCGGCTCGGCGAAACCGTCGGCGTGGCGATCTTCCTCGCGGAGGGGGCCACCCTCACCCAGGACGAGCTCGCCACCCATCTCGAGCCCATGCTCTCCAAGTTCAAGATCCCTGAGCACGTCTGGTTCCGAGACGAACCGCTGCCGCAGAACGCCAACGGCAAGTTCCTCAAGCGCGCCCTACGCGACGAACTCGCCCCCACCGACTAAGCCCCAAGCCGCCAGGCGTTGCCGCCGAAACTCCAAGCAACGCCGCCAGGCGTTGCCGGGGTCAGGCGTTGTCGCGGTCCTGCATGAAGGGGAACTCGGCGCGCACTCGGGCGACTTCCGCGGGATCGACGTCGGCGATGACCGTCGACACCTCGCCCGCGGGCGCCTCGACGATGCCACCGAGCGGGTCGATGATGCGAGTGTCGCCCGAGTAGTCGAGGCGGCCGGCTGAACCGACGCGGTTCACTCCGACGACGTACGCCTGGTTCTCGATGGCGCGAGCTCGGAGAAGCGTCATCCAGTGTTCCCGTCGGGCCGCGGGCCAGTTCGCCGGGACGATGTAGCAGTCGGTCAACGGAGCCGGATCCCAGAACAAGTCGGCGAACCGAAGGTCGTAACAGATCAGCGGCGTGATGCGAACGCCGGAGATCTCAACGGTCATCCGGTCGATGCCTGCTGCGTAGTGCTCGTGCTCGCGTGCATAGGTGAAGGGATGGATCTTCGAGTACCGATGATCCTCACCACCGGGGCCGGCCATAAGGAGGCGATTCGTCGGCCGGTCGTAGCCCACGGTGTGCTCGGGGAACGAGCCGACCACCCAGGCGCCCGTGCGAGCTGCCGTCTCCTTCATGAACTCTGCGGTCGGCCCGTCAGGCTGTTCGGCGATCTCCAGCGAATTCATCGAGAATCCGGTCGACCACATCTCGGCAAGAACGACCATTTCCGCACCGTCGGTCACCGCGGCCTCGACCAGCGGGGTGATCGCCGCGAAGTTCTCCTGCGGCCTCTCCCACACAATGTCGTGCTGAATGGCGGCGACACGCAACATCAGAACGCCTCCGTCGCAAGCAGCCGGCGGGCGGCTTCGTCGAGCACCTCGTCCTTCTTGCAGAAGGCGAAGCGGACAAGGTGGCGGCCCTCGTCCTCGTTGTCGTAGAAGACTTGGGTCGGCACGGCGACCACTCCGGCGGTGTGGGGCAGCGCCATGCAGAACTCGATGCCGTCCGTTGCCCCCACCGAGCGAATGTCGACCGTTGCGAAGTACGTGCCCTGCGGACGGATCGTGTCGAACCCGGCCGCTTCGAGCCCGGCGCACAGCCGTTCACGCTTCGCTGCCATCTCGGCGGTGTAGCCGTCGAAGAAGTCGTCTCCGAGGTGCAGACCCGTCGCCACCGCGTGCTGCCACGGCCCACCCGATGCGAAGGTGAGGAACTGCTTCGCGGTACGCACGGCCGCGATCAACTCGGCCGGTCCGCAGGCCCAGCCGATCTTCCAGCCGGTGAACGAGAAGATCTTGCCCGCCGACGAGATGGTGATCGTCCGTTCGGCCATGCCGGGCAGGGTGGCGATCGGGATGTGGTCGTGGTCCTCGTAGACGAGGTGTTCGTAGACCTCGTCCACGACGACGAGCACATCGCGCTCGATGCAGATGCGAGAGATCAACTCGAGTTCGGTCCGGTTGAACACCTTGCCCGTGGGGTTGTGCGGCGTGTTGAGCAGCAAGAGCTTCGTCTGTGGCGTGAACGCTGCCTCGAGCTCATCGGGGTCGAATGCGAAGTCGCTGCCGCGCAGGGTGACCACCCGTCGTGTGGCCCCGCTCATGGCGATCCCGGCGGCGTAGCTGTCGTAGTACGGCTCGAAGGTCACCACCTCGTCGCCGGGTCCTGTCAGCGCCAGCAGCGACGCAGCGAGCGCCTCGGTGGCGCCGGTGGTCACGAGAATCTCTCCGTCGGGGTCGAATATCTGACCACGATGGTGTTGGCGGTGATGGGCAATCGCCTCTCGCAACACCGGCAACCCTGCGAGCGGCGGATACTGGTTGTGACCAGCATTGATCGCCGCGACCGCCGCCTGTGAGACCTCGATGGGGCCGTCGGTGTCGGGGAACCCCTGGCCCAGATTGACGGCGCCCGTTTCCATCGCCAGCGCCGACATCGCCGTGAAGATCGTCGTCCCGAATCCCTGCAGTCGATCGGTGAGGTACGGGGCCTTCTCTGCCGGTGTGGTCACCGCGAAAGTGTAGGAGCTGTGGGTTCGCGGGGCGCTACTCACACTTTCCTCACAATTCCCTGATCAAACCGTCGACTTCGTCTCTCGATCCTCTTACTTCGACTCACCAGAGTGTGTTTCCAGAGAGGCAACCCCACCCGATCCCCCAGGATCTCCACCCAGAAAAGGAATCAATGATCATGAACAAGAAGACCCTCGCCACCGCCGCAGCAGCGTCCACCCTGGGTGGTGCCCTCGCCGGTGCCACGCTCTTGGCTCCCGGCATGGCCGGCGCACAGGACGACACCGAGACCCCGGCCCCCGTCGAAGAGACAGCCCGCCCCGAAGCCGGCGAGCGCATGAGCGCCGCGCTGCAGGGACTCGTCGATGACGGCACCATCACCCAGGCCCAGCTCGACGCTGTGGTCGACACGCTCGTCGAGGCTCGCCCGGAGCGCGGCTCCCGTGGTCATCACCGCGGTCTCGCCGGTGGCGCCGACCTCGCCGACATCCTCGGCCTCGAGCAGGCCGAACTCCGTGAAGCGATCGTCGGCGGCCAGACCTTGGCCGACGTCGCCGCCGAACAGGGTGTCGACACGCAAGACCTGATCGACGCCATCGTCGACGCCGCCGAAGAGCGGGTGGCCACGGCCCTCGAGAGCGGCCGAATCGACCAGGACAAGGCCGACGAGATTCTCGCCGGCGCCGAAGAGAAGGCCGACGACATCGTCAACGGCGAATTCGAAGGCCCCCGCGGTCCCCGCGGCGGATTTGGCGAGGGCGCGCCGACGCCTGAGGCTGACGCCTGAGCCATATCGAATTCGTGCCGTAGTCCACCGCGTTGGTGCCGGGGCCCTCGGGCCTCGGCACTCTCGCGTCTGCTCTACGTTGAAACAGTGCACCTTCCCGACCGGCTCGCGTCTCTCGATGCCCGCTCCTTCGACCGGCTCCAGGCCGACTTCCCTCGCGGCGACAGCGCTGTGCTCCTACTGATCGTGACCGGTCCGGGCGAACCTCCCGGCGTGGTCCTGACGCGACGAAGCGCCGACCTGCGCACGGACCCTGGTTTCGTCGCCTTCCCCGGGGGCCGCCTCGAACCAGGCGAAACCGCCCACGACGCAGCCCGACGCGAGTGCGAAGAGGAGGTGGGGATCTCCGCCGACACGGTGACGATCCACGGGCGGCTCGACGACACATGGAACGGAGCCGGGTTCCGGATCACCCCGATCGTCGCATCGGTGATCGGACCGCTCGAGCTCGCTCCCCAGATCAGCGAGGTCTCAGCCGCGGCGGTGGTACCGCTCGCATCGCTGGTCGACGACCGTCATCACGAAACCGTCGTCAAGCGCATCGATGGCTTCGACTTCCACGACGACGTGATCGAGTTTTCCCATGCCGACGAACTCGCGTGGCGTCTCTACGGACCGACCGCCGACATCGCCCGCGACATCGCCGCATGGCTCCGCGGCGACGACCGGCGCCGCATCACTCGCCGCCAAGCAGAGCTCGATCACTTCGCCTCGACCCGCTGGTCCGCCGAGATCTGACCCCTAGTGCTGAGAGGGCGTGAGACCGACGGTCTGGCGCCAGTCGTGCATGAGGAGTTCGAGACGGGAAGCAACGTCGCCGGGGGCGCGGTCGAGCTGGTTGTCGAGCTCGTAGGGGTCGGTCGCGAGATCGTGGATCGCGAGCGGTTCACCTGTGGATCGATGCTCGACGTATTTCCACTCGCCGTCGCGCACCATTGCCCACTCGTTGCCGCCGGCCATCTCCGAGAAGATCGGGTGGTGTTCGCCGTCGGCACCCGCGTCGACCATTGCGACCAGTGATGACCCGGCCGCTGACGACTCCGGCTCGGCCCCGACCCAATCGAGAATCGTCGGCAGGATGTCGACCCCGGCCGACACCGGGGTGTCGATACCGACGCCGCGGGGCGAGCCGGGGCTCCGAACGATCATCGGCACGCGCGTCGACTCCTCTTCCCAGCGACCCTTGTTCATGGCACCGTGGCTTCCGCCCATCTCACCGTGGTCGCTCGTGAAGATCACCAGCGTGTCGTCGTCGCGACCCTGGCGCTTCAGCTCGCCGAGGACACGGCCAACCTCGTGATCGAGCTGGCTGACCATCGCCGCGTACTGCTGCCAGAACAAGCCGAGCGATGACCCCTAGCGGTGGAAGTTCGGGTCGGTCTCGATCGGCTGCGGGCTCTCGGGGCTGTAGGTCGGGGTGAACACCTGCTCCGGGGTGCGGACGTTGTCACGCAGGGCGATGTCGACGTTGCGGTACTGCGCTTCGAATTCCGCAGCGGGCTGCAGCGGGTAGTGCGGGCTGAGGAAGCTCACGAAGAGCGCGAAGTCGCGATCGTCGGGGATCTCGCGGAGCCGTTCGATCGCGATGTCAGCGGTCGCAGTCGTGCGATGCCCGCCCGCGAACTCTCGACAGTTCGCATCCTCGTCCCAGAAGCGCACTCCGTCGAGATAGTCGTTGTGGCTCTGATACCCCACGAAGCGGGTGAACCCACATCGCTGCTCGGGGCGAACGGGCATGTCGTAGAACTCGTAGAGATGCCACTTGCCCACATAGCTCGTCCACATGCCGTGATCGTTCAGCGCGTCG
>CALKOE010000376.1 GCA_938091985.1 uncultured Acidimicrobiales bacterium
CACGCCGTGGCACCAGGATCAGAACTACTGGCCGCTCGACACCGACGACGTGATCACGATGTGGATGCCCTTGATCGACATCGACCCGTCGGTTGGATCAATGACGTTCATCGACGGCTCCCATCTCGACGGCGATGTCGGCGCCGGCGAGATCTCCGATGCCAGCGACGCAGCGGTCCAACAGTCGATCGAGCGCGACGCCCGGCCGACCTCGACTCACGGTGTGCTGGCCGCGGGCGATGCAACCTTCCATCGAGGGTGGACGATCCATTCCGCCGGCCCGAACCCCACCGACCGAATGCGCCCGGTGATGACCATCATCTGGTTTGCCGACGGCGCCCGCATCACCGAACCCACAGGACCCGAGCAGCGCTTCGACCTCGCAACCTGGCTGGGCAACGCGGAGCCCGGCTCGCTCGCCAACGGCGACGCGAACCCAATCCTCTGGCCCCCCGCCACAGCGGTGCCAGACACCCGCCACAGCGGTGTCTGACACTCGTCACGGCTCAGGGACCGGAGAAGCTGAAGCTGTTGTCGTCGTCCCAGGCCGCGGTGAGGTCGGGATCGGCGGCTGACGTGGGGTTCATCGGGATCTCGAGACCGTCATAGCTCGACAGTTCGGCTCGCCCGACAACCATCCAGTGGACCTCGTCGGGCCCGTCGGCGAGGCGCAGCGTGCGCTGGCTCGCATACATGCCGGCCAGCGGTGTCCACTGCGAGACGCCGGTGGCGCCGTGCATCTGAATGGCCTGATCGATGATCGTGCAGACCCGCTCGGGAACCATGGCCTTCACGGCGGAGATCCAGATCCGAGCTTCCTGGTTGCCAAGCGTGTCCATCGCCTTGGCCGCACGAAGCACCATCATCCGCATCGCTTCGATCTCGGCGCGTGCCTTGCCGATGGTCTCGGTGTTGCCGCCCAGACGGGCGATCGGCTTCCCGAACGCCTCGCGGGTCATGCCGCGCCGAACCATCAGGTCGAGCGCCTTCTCGGCCGCACCGATGCCGCGCATGCAGTGGTGGATACGGCCAGGACCGAGACGCAGCTGAGAGATGGCAAAGCCTTCGCCTTCGTCCCACAAGATGTTGCTGGCCGGCACCCGCACGTCGGTCAGACGAATGTGCATGTGACCGTGGGGAGCGTCGTCCTGACCGAACACATGCATCGGGCCGAGGATCTCGAGGCCGGGCGTGTCCATGGGGACGAGGATCTGCGATTGACGACGGTGCGGCGGGCCGTCGGGGCTCGTCTGACACATCAGGATCATGATCTTGCAGCGAGGATCGCCGGCGCCTGAGATGTAGTACTTCTCGCCGTTGATCACGTATTCGTCGCCGTCGCGGATGGCCTGCGTACGCACGTTCTTCGCGTCAGACGAAGCCACGCCCGGCTCGGTCATCCCGAAGCAACTCCGAATCTCGCCGCTGAGCAGCGGCTCGAGCCATTGCTCCTTCTGCTCAGGCGTGCCCACCCGCTCGATGACTTCCATGTTGCCGGTGTCGGGCGCCGAGCAGTTCAGCGATTCCGACCCGAGGGGGTACTTGCCGAGCTCAACCGCGAGATACGCGTAGTCGAGGTTCGAGAGGCCCTGACCGGTGTCGGGCAGGAAGAAATTCCACAGGCCGCGAGCCTTGGCTTCGTCCTTGGCGCCCTCGAGCAGCTCGAGCTGGCGGTCGGTGTAGCTCCAGCGATCCGCACGACCCTCGCCTGCCTTCGCGAACTCGATCTGCATGGGCTCGACCACAGTCTGGAGAAAGTCGACGACCTGCTCGAAGAAGGGCCGGCTCCCCTCCGACATCCGCAGGTCGAAGTCGTCCATCGAGTTGGTCTTGAGGGCGCGTGAATCCATGACAGTGATACTGCCACTTTCTCGACGGGCCCGACCATTGGGCCGCTGCGTCCTGGAGTGTCAGACTCGGCTGATGGTCACCGTCACTCCCATCGGCTCTGCGCTCGGCGCCACCATCGAGGGGGTCGAGTTCGACGGCGACGTGGTGCGCAACGCCGAGGCGATCCGAGCCGCGTGGGTGGAGCACGGCGTCGTGTTCTTCCCTCAGCTGCACCCCACACCGGACCAACACATGGCGCTCGCCCGTGCCCTCGGCACACCCGAGTCGCACGGCGACTTCGGCGACGACACCCGCGAATACGAACGGGTCGGCGGACACCGCGAGATCATCGAGATCGCCAACCGCCCCGTGAACCGGGCCGACTTCTGGCATACCGATGCAACCTTTCGCGAGAACCCCCCGGCCGGCTCGATCCTGTGTCTACGCGACGTGCCCCCCACCGGCGGCGACACGATGTGGCTTTCGACCGCCGCTGCCTACGACGCCCTGCCCGACCCCCTGAAGGACATGGTCGACCAACTCACCGCCGAACACGGGCGTCCACCGATGACCGGCACCGCCGACCATCCGGTTGTCGCCGTGCATCCCGACTCCGGGCGCCGGGTGCTCTATGTCAATCGAGCCTGGACGAGCCGGGTGAAGGGCATGAGCTACACCTACTCCACTCGACTGCTGGAGATGCTCTGCGACTTCGTGGAACAACCCGAGTGGACGATCCGGTGGACGTGGACACCCGGCGACGTTGCCGCGTGGGACAACCGCAGCACGCAGCACTACGCCGTCTACGACTACGGCGACTACCCCCGAATGGGACACCGAGTGATCGTGACCGGCGGCCGGCCCGTCGGGATCACCTAGCGGTGACGCACACCTAGACGTCCGGGTCAGCGATTCGAGCCGAGAACCGAGCCGGTAACAGCCACCGCTTCACCGGCGTCATCGAGCTCGAACGTGAAACAGATCACTTCGCGGTCGCCGGCCTCGAAGCTCCCCTGCGTGGGAACGAGAGACGCTCCGTAGATCTCGGAATCGGCGTACGAGGTGCCGATCGCCGTCTCGAAGCGGTCGAAGCAACCCTCGTCCATTGCCGTCTGCGATGGCAACGAATCGCCGACCACGTTCCAGAGCGCATACACCTGGTGTTCGTGAGGCTCGGAGCAGTCAACGATCGGCACATCGGCGAATTCGGTCTCCGTGACCGAGCGGAAGCAGTCACCCTCGCCCAGCGAGAAGACGTTTCCCTCGTCCGAGCAGCCGGCGGCAGACAAGGCGAGTACGACACCAAGAATCGCAATAGGTGTGAGTTTCATTTCGAAGGTCCTTCGTCTGAGGGCCGGCTTTGGCCGTCGCCGTCGCTCCGTCGCGACGCCCCTCACCCCACAACGTTAGGTCGCAATCAGGCGAAATTGATGAATCTCGGAGCCACGGCTCCGCTACACCCCGCTAGCCTGACCGTTCTCGGGGCTGTAGCTCAGTTGGCTAGAGCACCTGCTTTGCAAGCAGGGGGTCAGGGGTTCGATTCCCCTCAGCTCCACTCAGGGGGATTAGTAGAATTCGGCGGTTTCTCAAGTAGAAATCGGCGCGGTTTCTGCCGGTCCCGCAGTGACGTTCTCAATTTGAGACGACGGTTAGCCGGTGAAGGTTGGGGAACCCGTCACTGGGTCGGCTGGCCCAGCAGTCGGCGGTGCCACGACCGGCGGCGAAGTCGTCGTGGTCGTTGGCGGAGCCGTCGTGGTTGTTGTGGTGACGGGCTGCCATTGGGCGTACAACGTGTCCGTGCCGGAGTTCGGCAACGTATACGTGTCATCACCGGCATAACTCGTGCCCGAACCGTCAGCAGCGG
>CALKOE010000377.1 GCA_938091985.1 uncultured Acidimicrobiales bacterium
GCTTAGAGACGACCGTCCGGCGACAGGGCAGACTGCACGACGATGGACGGCTACGGACCCGACACATACGGCGAAAGCTTCGCCGACGTCTACGACGACTGGTACGGGGATGTGAGCGACATCGGCGCCACCGTTGCCGGGGTCGTCGGATTGGCCGAAGGCGGACCGGTGCTCGAACTCGGCGTCGGAACCGGCCGAATCGCGATCCCCCTGGCCGCCACCGGCCTCGAGGTCGTCGGTGTGGACGCAAGTCCCGCGATGCTCCGCGGCCTCGCTGCGAAGCCGGGCGCGGCGAGTGTGCGGTCGGTCGAGGCCGACATGGCATCCCCGCCCGTCGAGGCCGGCCACTTCTCCGTGGCGTTCGCGGCGTTCAACACCTTCTTCAATCTCACCACTGAGTCCGATCAGCGGCGCTGCGTCGCATCGTTGGCGGTGGCGCTGCGAAGCGGCGGATGCGTCGCCATCGAGGGGTTTGTGCCCCCCACAACCGGCATGGCCGACGGCGGGGTGTCGCTGCGGATGGCCGCACCAGATCAGGTGATCTTGTCGGTGTCGGACCACGACGCCGAGAACCAATCAATCGCCGGCTGCCACATCGACATCTCACCGGCAGGGGTCGTCAGCCGGCCGTGGAGGCTGCACTACCGCACGCCGGCTCAGCTCGATGCCCTCTTCGCAACCGAAGGGTTCACGCTCGAGCGGCGAAACGCTGACTGGGCCGGCTCGCCGTTCAGCGACCACGCCGACGCCCACGTCAGCGTCTACCGGCTCCACTGATCACACCGGTTTGCCGGTGATCAGCGGAATCTGCGGCCACTCGCGGGCGCTGCGTTTCATCTCGCTGAAGCCAGGCCACGCAGCGAGCGTCATCACTGCATCCCACAACTCGCCTGCCTCATCCGGCTCGGGCACACGGGAGATCACGGGCCCGAAGAACGCCGGGCCTTCATCGGCGAGCGCCACGATCGGGGTGCCCACGTCTCGGCCGGTTCGAGCCAGCGCGTCCTCGGTGTCGACTCGGATCACGGCATCGAGCGACTCGTCGTGCAGCCGGTCGACATAGGTCTCGGCAAGGCCACACGACCGCAAGGCGGCACGGGTGCCCGCGTCTTCGTCGTAGCCCGCGAGCATGTCGTCGCTGCCGTCGGGCATCCGGTTCCAGATGCCCTCGCCGAGTGCGGTGTAGAGCGGACCCATCACATCTCGACCCTCTGATGCTCGAACCGCAGCGGCCACGCGCAGCGCCCTGAGGCCGAGCGAGTGGTACTCGGGGTAGCCGGGCGGGAACTCCTTCTCGTAGTCCTTGTCCTCGTTGAGGATGCGCAATCCGATGAAGCGCCAGTCCACCCGCATGTCGCGCTGCTCAGCGACGAGCGCAACCCACCGACTCGTGACCCAGGCGAAGGGACACACCGGGTCCCAGAAGAACTCGAGATCGAACGCGTCGTCAGCCATGCCCGACCCTAGCCATCGCGCATCTACGGCAACGGGCGGGACCGTAGGGTCTGTCAATGGCCAAGATCCACGTCTCGATCGAACTCAACGCTTCACCCGCCGTGGTCTGGGCCGATGTCGAACACATCGACCGCCACGTCGAATGGATGCACGATGCCGAGGCGATCACGTTCACCTCGGCCGAGCACGCCGGTGTCGGCACCGCGTTCGACTGCGCCACGAAGGTCGGCCCGTTCCGCCTCACCGACAAGATGGAGATCACCGAATGGGTGCCCGAGAAAGTCATGGGCGTTCGCCATGTCGGCCTCGTCGAAGGAGTCGGCCGATTCACACTCACGCCGACTGAAAGCGGCGGCACTCATTTCGCGTGGGCCGAAGAGCTGACGTTCCCCTGGTGGATGGGCGGGCCGATCGGCGGTGTGGTCGGTGGTCAGATCCTGAAACTCATCTGGCGCCGCAACCTAAAACTGCTCGCCAGCAGGTTCGACTAGCTCGGCACTGGCCCGACGTCAGAACGGGTTCAGCGAGATCTGGATCGACGCGAAGACGAGCGCGGCGCCAAGCGCTGTCGCTGCTGCGAGCGCGACCCACATGTTCTGTCGAGCACGAACGGCGGCAACATAGATCGCGCCGACCGCGGCGCCTGTGACGAGACCACCGAGATGCCCGCCCACAGAAATGTTGGGCACGGCAAAGGTGATCAGCAGGTTGAGGCCGAGCACCGGCCCAAGACCGCTCGACCAGATCTTCGCCCCGTTGGAACGCTGGACCACGGCGATCGCACCGAACAGGCCGAAGATCGCCCCCGAGGCACCGACGGTTTCCACATTGGGGTCGAGGATCATCACCCCGGTGCTGCCGCCCAGCATCGAAACGAAATAGAGGGCAATGAACCGTGGGCGTTCGAACAGTCGCTCGAGCTGCGGGCCGAGAATCCACAAGGCATACATGTTGAAGCCGATGTGGAAGAGGCTCCCGTGAAGGAATCCCGACGAGATGAGCCGCTCGTACTCACCGTTGGCGACACCGATCACCCCGTCGAAGCCGCCCCTCAGTGCGTAGTCCTCCACCACCTGGGGCCGGTTCGTCGACCACAGGTAGATCACGACATTGATCGCGATCAGCACCTTCGTGACGATCGGGTCGAACGTCACTGGGCCCCGAACGATCTGCTGCTTGCCGCTCTTCACACACTCCGGACAGTGAAAGCCCACCGAGGCCTGGTGCATGCACTGTGAACAGATCGGACGATCGCAGCGTTGGCAGATCACTCCTGCACGACTGCCATCGTGGCGATAGCAACTGGTGACCTCTGACTCGCGCGGCGATTCACTCACTTCCCCCAAGGTACCGGCCGCTGCAGGGACTACAGATGACACCTCGCTTGTGAACTGGCGGCGAACTCACCGGGTCGAGAGAACCGCGAAGTAGCGTCCCCTCGGTGAACGGAGACCTCCTGTCGGATCCCGACCTCAGCGCTCGTCTCGACCAGCTCGCCCAAACCCCTGCCCTCCTGGTTGCCTGCGACTACGACGGCACCGTTGCCCCGATCGTCAACGACCCCATGAAGGCACTGCCGCTGCGAGAAACCAGTGTCGCCCTCCGCAATCTGGCAGCCCTTCCGCAGACCGAGGTGGCCGTCATCTCAGGCCGGTCTCTTCGCGACCTCGCGGCGCTCTCCCGACTCCCGGCTGAGATCCACCTCGTGGGTTCGCACGGGAGCGAATTCGACATCGGTTTCGCCCTCGAACTCGATCCCCAACTCCGCGAGCGCCACACCGATCTGATCAACGGACTCCAATCGATCGTGGCCACCCACGATGGAATCACCCTCGAGAAGAAGCCGGCATCGGTAGCCGTGCACTATCGGAACGTCGAACCGAATGATGTCGACGCAGCGCTGGCGGCGCTCGCCGATCTCGCCGAGTCCATCGGCCAGGTCACCGTGCGCCACGGGAAGATGGTCTGCGAGCTGCTGCTCGTCCCGACGGATAAGGGTCGAGCACTCACCACCGTTCGCAGCAACGTCGGCGCCACCGCGGTGCTCTTCCTCGGCGACGACCTCACCGACGAGCACGCCTTCGACACGCTGGCCGGCCCCGACGTCGGAGTGAAGGTCGGCGAGGGACCGACGATCGCCTCCTTCCGGGTCGAGTCCCCCGACGAGGTCGCGATTCTCCTCGCATCGTTGTGCGCCCGCCGTGCCGAATGGCTCGCTGGCGCAGCCGTCACCCCGATCGAAGACCACTCGATGCTGTCGGATCAACGCACGGCAGCCATCGTCACACCCGAGGCCCGCATCACCTGGCTGTGTGTCCCCCGGATCGACTCATCGGCGATCTTCGCCGAGCTCCTCGGCGGACCCTCAGCAGGCCACTTCTCCGTTCGGCCCGAGACTTCTGGGGCCGAACCGACGCAGACCTACGTCGATGACTCGCTCGTGCTGAAGACCTCGTGGGACACCATGACGGTCACCGACTATCTCGATTGCTCCGAGGGGCGCCCACAGCGCAGTTCCGGCCGAACCGACCTGGTTCGGGTGCTGGAAGGCACGGGTTCTGCGATCATCGAGTTCGCTCCCCGACTCGACTTCGGTCGCTTCCCGACGCAGCTCGAGATCCGCGACGGCGGCCTCGAGATCATCAACGCTCACGACCTGGTCGTGCTGAGGGCACCGGGTATCGAGTGGGAGCTGCTCGACCACGGCGTGCACCAAACCGCCACGGCAACTGTCGATCTCGACGACGGGCCGATCATCCTCGATCTCCGATGCGGCACCGCATCGCTTCGCCCTGACCGGGCCGAAGAGGCGCAGCGTCGGAGCCGCACCGCTGCATTCTGGAGCGACTGGGCGCACGAGCTGGAACTCCCGTCGGTGGAGCCCGACCTCGTGCGGCGATCGGCGCTGACACTGCGGGCGCTCTGCCACGGCCCAACCGGCGCGATCGTCGCCGCGGCAACCACGAGCCTCCCGGAGTTCATCGGCGGCGTGCGCCAGTGGGACTACCGCTACTGCTGGATCCGCGATGCCTCGCTGTCGGCCGCGGCCCTCGTACGGCTCGGCTCGATCAACGAAGCGATGGACCTGCTCGACTGGCTCCTGCAGGTCATCGAATCGAGCGATGTCGGACCAGAACGCCTGTCACCGCTCTACACCGTCAACGGACAGACGCTGCCGCCCGAGGCAACCATCGAGGAGCTCGCGGGCTACGCCGGGTCGCGGCCCGTCCGCGTCGGCAATGCAGCGGACCACCAGGTGCAGCTCGACGTGTTCGGTCCGGTTCTCGACCTGATCAGCCAGCTCGGCGAGGTCGACGCGCCGCTCTCCACCAAACACTGGCGCCTCGTCGAAGATCTCGTCGCGGCGGTCGGCCAGCGCTGGATGGAGCCGGACCAGGGAATCTGGGAGGTTCGCTCGGCGCCGCGTCACCACACCAACTCCAAGGTGATGTGTTGGGTCACGGTCGACCGGGCAATCCAGATCTCGGAGGCGGTCTTCGGACGGGATCGCCCCGAGTGGTTCGATCTGCGGGATCAGATCAAGAACGACGTCCTCGCCAGCGGTTGGAACGACACGGTCGGCTACTTCACCACGGCCTACGACGGCACCGACATCGACGCCTCGGTTCTCGCCATCGGGCTCTTCGGCATGATCGAGTCCGACGACCCGCGCTTCGCCGCCACGGTTGCTGCGGTCGAAGCCTGGCTCCGCACCGGTGACACCGTGTATCGCTACAAGCACGAAGACGGGCTCCCCGGTGAGGAGGGCGGGTTCAACCTGATGACGAGCTGGCTGATCGACGCCAAGATCCTCATCGGCGACCTCGACGGCGCCCGATCACTCTTCGCCGGCTACGTCGAGTTGGCCGGCCAGACCGGGCTCATCCCCGAGGAGGTCGACCCTCACACCGGCCGCGGCCTCGGAAACCACCCGCAGGCGTACTCCCACCTCGGGCTGATCAACAACGCCTGCAACCTCGCCGACGCCACCTAGAGCGAGACCGACGTCTCCGTCATGCCCACGGCGTTGATCTCGATGACCTCGGTGACGCCCTCGACGCGATCCTTCATGATCCGCTCGATGCCCGCCTTCAGGGTCTGTGTCGATGCTGGGCATGTCACACAGGCGCCCTTCAACTCGACGCTCACCACACCGGTGGTTTCGTCGACATCGATGAGTTCGATGTCGCCCTCGTCGGCCTGAATCGCCGGCCGGATGGCGTTGATGACCTTTTCGACCTTCTCGCGCACGACGTCTCCCGGCTCGGACCGCCCTCAGTTTGGCAGCGCCCAGTGCCAACAGCGACGTCAGGCGGGTATTCCCTCGTAACCTCGGACCCATGCACGCGATCAGCATCCTGGCTCACCAGGGCGGCTGGGACGAGATCGCCCTCGTCGGCGGACCGATCATCGTCTTTGCTGGTCTGCTCGTCGTTGCTCGCCGTCGCGCCGTCTTGCACGCACAGCCCGACGCCGACACCACAACCGACTAA
>CALKOE010000378.1 GCA_938091985.1 uncultured Acidimicrobiales bacterium
GGCGGATCACATCGGCCACTTCGCCCACGAGATCGGTGTTCCAGGTCGCGGCCAGGCCCAAACCCTGAGGGAATGTGGTGGCGCCTCTCGACAGGAAGCCGCCGACGCCCTCCTCGTGGATCACCATCGGGATTCCGAGACGGGTGCGCTCGACGAGCACGCGCTGGATTGCGTTGCCGAGTTCGGCCGACTCGTTGGCGAGCAATCCGGTGCTCGCCCCGATGCGGGTGACCTGACCGATGCCGTTGACAAGCTTCTCGGCGACAGCGTCTTCGTCGAACGACTCGTCGTGCACGAGCTGGGTGAGCCAGATCGCGCCGAGCTGGGCGACCTTCTCCTCGAGCGTCATCCGACCGAGGAGGTCGGACACCCGCTCGGTCACTCCGGCGTTCGGGTCCTTGTAGAGGTCGGTCATGCGGCTTCTCCAGTTGGTGTTCGTGCTGCTCGAGCGGCAAGGGCTGCCGCGACGGCGTGGTAAGCGGGCTTTGGCTCGCCGGCGCGGTCGAACAGTAGTGGTGCTCGGTCCTCGCCGAAATGTTCGTCGACCCATGTGTGGGCGTCGCTCACGCCCCAGAAGGTGATCTCGCGACAGGCGTCGACGCTGAGTGCCGCGTCGACCAGTTCGCCGTAGATCCGGGCCTGGACATCGAGCCGGTCGGGGTCGGTCGGGTGGGCGAGTACGTCCATCTCGGTGACGGCGACCTCGAGTCCCATATCGGCGTAGGTGTTGACCGCCAGGTGGATCTGCTCGGGAGTGGCCGGCGCAGGGATGAAGTCTGGGTAGAGCTGGTGGCCTTGGACGCCGATGCCGTGGAGCGGCAGTCCGCGCTCGACGAGGTCGGCGACGATCTCGGAGAAGCGTGCATGCTTGTCGGGCACGACTTCGGAATGGGTCTCGTTGATCCAGAGCTCGATGTCGGGGTCGACGTCGTGGGCGATGGTGAGCACCTCGGCGAGGTAGTCCTGGCCGAGAACGTCGAGCCACACGTGGCCGAAGTGGCGACCCTCGAGCCAGTGGAGCGGCTCGTTGACGAGATCGACCCGAGCGATCCGGCCTCGGTAGCGAGAGAAGAACGCCTCCATGTGGTCGGTGAGCTGGCTGCGCAGTGCGACGGGGTCGGTGATCTCCTCGATGTACTCCGGAGTACCCATGACCGGCCAGACGATGGTGTGGCCGCGAATTTCCATTTCATTGGCGGCTGCGAAGTCGACCAGTGCGTCGGCTGGTTGCCACTCCCACCGACCCGGCTCGGGTTGGACGAAACGCCACTTCATGACCCGCTCGGCCGTGACCGAGTTGAACTCCGTCGACAGCAGCGATCGATATTCAGGATCGCCGGTCGCGAGGGCGACGTCGTTGACGGCGGCGCCGACGCGGATCCCGCCGGCCTGGGCTAGCTCTCGTAGCGTCACTGTTTCCTCATGACTGTTCCCTCATGACTGTTCCCTCATGATTCGGCCGAACATGCGACCGACGATCCGGCGCCACGCCTCGACGTCGGGCAGGTCCCGTTGCTGTGACTCTTGGGCGCCGACTCCGGCTGAGAGAGCGCTGATCACGAATGCGATCGTCTCGGCATCTTCGGCATCGCCGAGGCTCGCGACGATCCAGGAGCCTCGCGTGCGGTGAAGTTCGTCCATTCCGGCAGCGACGTCGGCGTCGTGGCGCGCCGCAGCGGCCGCGTCGATCTGGAGCATGCGCAGCTCGCGGCTTCCGGGATGAATGAACAGGTCGAACATCGCCGCGGGGTCGGCCGCGGCCACTTCGAGGTCGAGCGCCCCGTCACGCGTCTCGAGTTCGGTGCGGATGACCTCGACGAGGAGTTGGCCCTTGGAGCGGAAGTGGCCGTAGATGGCGCCCTTCGTAACGCCTGCCTTGAGCGCGAGATCGCGCAAGGAGACGGCCTCGTAGCCGTGCTCGATGAAGAGTTCGGCTGCGAGGTCGAGCAGGCGTTGGCGCGTGGCCTCTGCCTTCGGGGTGCGTGGTGGGTCGGGCAGCACAGAGTTCACGGGCTTGCTCCTGCGTCGGATCGGTCGATGGCTCGCTGATCAGTTCCGAGATAGCTGGCGACCACCAGGGGATCGTCTCGCACGGTGGTGGGTTCGCCGCTGGAGATCACCTTGCCCTGCTCCAGGCAGTAGACCCGGTCGCTGATCGACATGATCATGGGCATGTCGTGTTCGATGATGAGCACCGAGGCATCGAGCTCTCTGCGGATGCCGTGGAGCAAGGGCACCAGAGCTTCAGCTTCGCGTTGGGCGACGCCAGCCGTGGGCTCGTCGAGGCAGAGGAGACGGTTGCCGCCGGCGACGAGGCAGCACAGCTCGACGATGCGGCGGGTGCCGGTCGACAGCTCACCGATGAACGAGTTGGCGTAGTCACCGAGGCCGAGGAATCCGATCAGCTCGTCGGCCACATGCGCCTGGCGTAGTTCATGGGCCCGGCCGAACGGGTAGGGGAGGGCGGCGGGGAGGAAGCGGGTCGGTTCGCGGGCTTCGAGCGCGACCTGCACCGTTTCGCGCACCGTGAGGTCGGGGAACAGGGTTGCGGCTTGGAACGTGCGGCCCAGGTGCCGGGCATGGCGGCGGTGCGATGCCATCTTCGAGACGTCGGTGCCGTAGAGTTCAACCGAACCGGTGGCCGGCACCAAGCCGCAAACCGCGTTCATGAACGTCGTCTTGCCCGCGCCGTTCGTGCCGATCAGCCCCACGATCTCGCCATGGCGAACTTCCAGGTCGACGCCGTCGACTGCAGCACGGCCGCCGAACGTCACGCGGATGTTGCGGGCGGACAATGCGATGTCCGACGGCGGGGGCGGAATCTCTGGGCGAACCGGGATGCTGAGCGCGACCGGTTCGGGCTGGGGCAGGTGGCTCGCATACCAGCTGAAGAACGAGTCGCGGCCGACGAACCAGAGCTGCACGAAACCGCCCGGCGCATACATCAGCAGGATCAAGATGCCGAGGCTGCTGGTCAACAGGGGCACGATCGTCGAGTCGGGCCAAAAGGCCGGTAGACCGACGACCCACAGCGACCCGAGGATCGGACCGGCAACGGAACCGACACCGCCGATCACGGCGACGGCCAGCACCTCGACCGACGCCTCAGCCGCGAAGAATGCGAACAGCACGGTTACGTAGAGACCGCCGAGCATGGCTCCTGCGAATCCGGCCACACCCCCGCTGAGTGCGAACGCAGTCAGCTTTGCGCCGGTCGGGGAGATGGTGGCGGCGGACGCAGCGTCGGAGTTCTCACGGGTGGCGATGATGCGACGGCCGACACCACTCGCCCTCAGTCGGGCCACGAACGCAACGATGACGACGAGCGCGATCAGCGCGACGTAGTAGTAGGTGCGCTGCGGAGCGAGATCGAGTTCGGGAAAGAAGCGCCGCTCAGACCCGCCCACGGAGATGTCGACAGGGCCCACGGTCGCCCTCTCGAGCACCGCCGATGTGGTGCTGCCGCCGCTGAGGAAGTTGCGACGGAAGAAGAACTTCTCGGCGCTGAGTGCGAACGCCAGCGTGATGACCGCGAGCAGGAGTCCTCGAACCCGCAGCGCCCCGATGCCGATGAGCGCAGCGATGACGGCTGTCGCCAGCGTTGCCCACACTGCAGCCCACAGGAAGTGAAGTTCGGGGATCGGCAGCGTCCAGTCGATGCCTGCGGCGCCCAGGCCGATGTCGTTGCCACGCACAAGCGCCGCTGCGATCAGCGCGCCGAGGCCGGCAAAGGCGCCCTGGCCGAGGGAGATCTGCCCGCTCCAGCCGACGAGGATCACCAGGGAGAGCGCAGCGATAGCGACAAGCAGGATCTCCGTGTAGCGAAACGTGCGGCTCGCAGTGGTGACGAACAACGGGATCACTACGGCAAGCAGGATGCCGGCCGCGCTCAGAATCTTGGTGTGGTGTTTGACCCACCACACGCCGCGGATGGCCGGCGGGATCGGGCGGACCCGCGGGGCGAAGCTGAACGACTCGCGGTCGTCGGTGCTGCCCCGGCGGGTCGTCAGGTACACGCCCACGATGGCCACCACGAGCAGGACCGCGTCGAGGCGGCCGAAATCGAGCGGGTAGTTGAGGGTGACGAGTGCCTCGACGATGCCGACCGTCACGCCCGCAGCAACCGCCCGTGGGAACGAGGTGAACGACGCACAGACCGCGACCACGAGCACTCGAGTCATCAGCGACGGACCGGGGCTGGCGGTCAGGAAGGGCCGTGATGTCGCCGCTTCCTGCAGCGTGGTCACGATGCCGGCGAAGGCGCCGGTGAGCGTCCAGACGACCGTTGAGACGGTGCCAGGGTTGATCCCGGCCAGGCGAGCCCGGTCGGGCTGCGCCGCCGACGCTCGGATGGCTCGCCCCCACGCGGAATATCGAAGCCAGGCCGCAAGCGTGATCATGGCGGACAGCGAAATGACAAAGAGCGCGACTTCGCCGCCTTCGATTCTGATGCCGAACCACTCGAACTCCCGCGCCCACGGGGTGGGGAAGTCCTGCCGGTTGTGGTCGGCGGACGGCTCGGGGAGAGCGAACAGCAGAGCCTCGGCCAACTGCGCCAGACCGATCGTTGCCACAAGAAGAATGACTCTCGGCGCGGTGAAGAGCCGCCGCACAACGGTGAGCTCGGCCAGGCCGAGGAATGCCGCGCCGGCGGCAACCGCGATCGCGAACCCGAGCCAGTACGGCAGGCCGTAGCGAATCACCATGTGAGCCATCACCTGGCTGGCGAGGACGCCAGTGGCGCCGACTGCGAAGTTGATCACTCGGCTCGACCGGTAGACGAGAATCACGCCGAGTGCGAGCAGGGCATACGCGAGGCCCTGGACGGCGCCGATGAAGACGAATTGGCGCCCGATCTCGAAGCCGAGAATCACAAGTCGTCGTCCTCGTTGGTCGCGTCCCTCGCTCCGCCGAGGAAGACAGCGCGGGCGATGTCGTCACGAGCGGCGAGTTCGGCGGTGGGGCCGTCGAAGCGGACGTGGCCCTTCTCGATGAAGACGGCGCGGTCGGCGATGGCCATCGCGACGTTGAGTGACTGTTCGACGATGATCATCGTCTGGCCTTCGGCGCGGAGTCGCTCGACCACGACGAGGAGTTCGCCGACCATCGCCGGTGCGAGCCCGAGCGAGAGCTCATCGATGAGCAGTATCTCGGGCTCGTGGATGAGCACCATGGCGAGCGCCAGCAGCTGTTGTTGCCCACCGGAGAGCGCCGAGGCCGGTTCATCGAGGCGGTCGGCCAGCATCGGGAACGTCTCGAGCACTGCCGCGATCCGCTCGTCGAGGACCCGGCCGTCCTTGCGGAGGGTCCAGCCGGCCGTCCGCAGGTTGTCGTGGATCGACAACGGCGGAAACACTGCCTTGCCGCCCGGGAGTTGCTGGATGCCGAGCCCGACTCTCGTCTGCGGCGAGGTCAGGGTGATGTCGTGGCCATGGAGGTTCACGATTCCGCGTGAAGGGATGCCGAGGCCGCTGATCACCCGGAGGATGGTCGACTTGCCGGCGCCGTTGGTGCCGAGCAGTGCGAGCGTTTCTCCCTTCTCCACACGGAGATCGATGCCGAAGAGCACCTGAACCGGGCCGTACGAGAAGTCGATATCGCGGAGCTGGACAGCAGGGATGTTGTCGGGATTGGCCGCGCGCCACTCGATATCAGCGGCGTCCTTCTCGATTTCCTCGACCACCATCGAGAGATCGTGACGGATGTGGCGTGCAGCCCATATGAGCAGCGCGCCTCCGAGGATCTTGAAGGGAATCGTGACGATGAGAATGGCGGTGCGCTCGTCGGTCGCATCGGAGAGCAGACCGGCCACGATCGGGCCGAGCACGCCACCGCCGAGGAAGATGACGACCATGGAAAGTGCGGTTGCCTGGGCACGAAGCCGGTAGGGAACGACGCCGACGAGCAGTGGGGAGATCATGCCGAAGATCACGACGCTGAGCACCGAGGGGACGATGCCAACCGCGGCGAACAGCACCGGATGGGGCATGAAGAACTGGACCGGAATCGCGAGGGCGATCGGAAAGAACAGGGCGCCGACCCAGGCTAATGCCTTGGCCGGACTCTCCTGATAGAGCCGGTCGTAGCGAACGGCGGCCCATGGGGCCGCCGCGAACGCCAACATCCCGGGGACGAACCCGATCATCGCTCGTTCGAACGGACTCAGGCCCCACCGGTCCTCGAGGTAGAGGTTGACGAGAAAGCTCTGACCGATGATGGAGAAGACGATGATGCTGAACGACACCCATGCGAACTTGAGGGTGCGGATCGCCATGAGCCGATGCCAGACCGCGGCGAGCGACACACTCGGTCGATCGGGGTCTTCCTCCATGACCTCGCCGAGCACTGCCTTCTGCTCGAACTGACCCCGAGGCGGATCGGGCACGAAGAGGGCCCAGATGCCCAGCGCGACTGTCGGCCACGCGAAGATCCAGTAGGCCCACCGCCAGTTGTCGTCGACGACGATCATCAGGCCGCCCACGAGCAGCGGCGCGATGCGCTCACCGCCGCGACCCAGGACGTTCTTGACGGCGTAGATGCGACCGCGAGCCTGGATCGGGTAGGCATCGGCGAGCACCGCCCCCTGCACGGGGAAGGTGTTGGACGTGCCGATTCCCATCAGCATGCCGACGAAGAAGAATCCGAGGGCGTTGGCCTGGAATCCGCGCACGAACATCGCCACGCTCCAGCACACGGTGGCGATGCCGACCAGCCGCATGCGGTCGACGCGATCAGCCAGTTTCCCCATGGGGACCGCGAACAGTGTGGAGGTGATCAGTCCGCCGATGCCGATGACCGCAAGGCCCGCGTCGGACACACCGAGGCTCTCCTGGATCTCGGGGCCCAACAGGCCGGGAATCGCCAGTTGGAGGGCGTCGACCGCGTCGAGCGTGCCCAGAACCGCGATGATGCCGACCCCGCCGGCGGCCACGCCCTCCCGGAACGACATTGGGTCGTCGCCGACGCCGGGAAGGTCTTCGTCGGCGCGGAGCTCCAGAGCGTCGGCGTCGGCCGCAGCCTGCTCACGAGCAGACTGCTCGTCGAGCACAGCCTTGGTGAGGCCGGCGAATTGGCCGCGATCGGGTTCGGCCTCGTGGCCGAGGGTCACGGCGTCAGGTCGACTGGCTCGCCAAGGGGTAGGACTTCGCCATCCTCATCGGCGTCAGCGTCGAACTCCACCAGCCGCAGCGTGTCGTTGCCGTTGTATTTCCCAGGGCCGAACGAGGCGAACGGGATCTGGGCGAAGCTGGTGTCGGTCAGGGTCTCGAGTCCGGCCTGGAAGGTGTCGTTGGTGAGATCGACCCCGGCCGCAGTCGCAGCCTGGATGAAGAGATCGAGGTCACGACACACGATGAGCGTGTAGTTCCAGTAGTTCGGATCGTCCTCGGTGTTGACCACGCCGGCGCCGGGGCGTTCGAACCGTGCGTCGGGGAGGGCTGCTTGCACGTCATCGATGCACTGTTGCGTCTTGGCGTCGACCGGGTCGGACGAAAGGTCGACCCGAGTGCCGGCGGCGATGGTGCCGTCGAGATCGCCCGGGTCGATGCCGGTGCTGATGGCGGTCGTGAGGTTGCCGGAGTCGGGGGCCGCCAGCGGAAGGTCGAGTTCGCCGTAGGTCACGTAGCCGGTTGCGGCAGCGCCGAAGATGAGCATGCGCTCGACATCGGCGTCTCGCACCTGTTGGCGCATGATCTCGGCGCGGTTCTCCAACTCGTCTTCGCTCAGACCGAGATCGTCGATGTTGAGGGTGATGCCGATCTCGAGGCCGAGGTCGGCGAGGGTCGCTTCTGCCACTGCGGAGACTCGATCGCTCGTGACGTTGCCGTCGTAGTGGATGCCGACTCGAGTCGCACCGTCGAACCATCCGATCTCGTCGAGTTGGGCGATGAAGTTCTCCTCGACGGCGGTGCCGGC
>CALKOE010000379.1 GCA_938091985.1 uncultured Acidimicrobiales bacterium
AGCCGGAGACGTCGGAGACGGCGACCCCGTCGATGGTGCAGGAGGTCACGGTGAGAAGGTCAGGGACGGCGGTGAAGATGGTGTCGGTCCCGGTCCCGGTGAGAGTGAGGGTGTGAGCGGTCGACTCGAAGGTCGCGCTGCGGTCATCACCGGTGCGGCCGGTGGCATCGGGTGGGCAACCGCTCGCAAGTTCGTGGCCGAGGGCGCCAAGGTGATCGCGATCGACATCGACGTCGACCGTGGCAATCAAATGGTCGACGATGTGGGTGCGGCCCACGTCACCTTCGTGCAGGCCGATGTGACCTCGCCCGAGCAAGTCCGCGCCGCAGTGGACCAGTGCGTGACCGACTTCGGCCGCGTCGATGTGTTGTTCAACAACGCTGCGACATCGACCGGGGGCTATGTCGCCGATCTCGACCTGGATGGCTTCGACGCCAGCATGAAGTTGATGCTCAACGGCCCGCTCCACGGCATGCAAGCTGCCATCCCACACATGATCGAGCAGGGCGGCGGCTCGATCATCAATACGTCGTCGGTGTACGGACTCGTCGCGGGGGCCGCCAACGCCCCGTACTGCGCAGCGAAGGCTGCGCTCATCAACCTGAGCCGGGTCACGGCAGTCGAATACGGCCGCAAGGGCATTCGCTGCAATGCGATCTGCCCGGGTGTGGTTGAGACCCCGATGTTCGAGGCAGTCCTCGGCATCGGTCTCAAGAGCCGTGAAGAAGTCGCCGCGATGCACGCCATCGGCCGGACCATCCAGCCGGAGGAGGTTGCCGATCTCGTGCTGTTCCTCGCGAGCGATGAGTCGACCGCGATCACCGGTCAGGCGATCCAGATCGACGGTGGTTTGCTGGCCGAAACGAATTTGACCGGCGTTCCTCCCGTCGCGTGAGCGAGAATGGACGACATGGCCTCGACCGACATCCAGCACCTTGACACCGACCAACTGGAAGCGGCCCTCGATCACATCCGAGCGTCGCCCGAAGAGGGCACCCTGGAGCTGATTGTTCAGCGGCCGGCCGTCGACGAACGAGTGGTGCTCGGCGAGGCTCGCCTCAACACCGACGAGGGGCTGGAAGGCGACAGCTGGAACCAGCGGGCGTCGAAGCGCACCGACGACGGTGGCCCCCATCCCGACATGCAGCTCAACATCATGAACTCGCGGATTCTCGAGGCGATCGCGCAGACGCCAGACCGCAT
This sequence comes from uncultured Acidimicrobiales bacterium, assembly GCA_938091985.1. Lineage (GTDB taxonomy): Bacteria > Actinomycetota > Acidimicrobiia > Acidimicrobiales > Aldehydirespiratoraceae > JAJRXC01. Next base: position 1,204 of record CALKOE010000379.1, read on the forward strand.
GCCGCTTGCCGGCGACCAACTGATCGTCGACATGGACCTCTCAGAGGCGAATCTTCCCGCGTGGACGAAGTTGGCCATCGGCGGTGCGGTCATCGAGATCACCGACCAGCCCCACACCGGTTGCGCGAAGTTCAGTCAGCGGTTCGGCGTGGAAGCACACCGCTTCGTCAACAGCGAGGTCGGCAAGGAGCTGAAGTTGCGGGGCATCAACGCTCGCGTCATCACCTCGGGAGCGATCCGCCAGGGCGACCAGATCCGCAAGATCTGACCCGTGGAGCTCGACTCAAGGTGCGCTAGCTCGAACAGCTGAGCATCGAGCAACCTGCGCGGGTGCGGGCCCATTCGGGGCGCTTCTCGGCGAACCGCTCGTTCTCCGGCTGTTCGTCGTAGGGGTGTCGCAAGACGTCGAGCAGCTCGGTGAGCATGCCGTGGTCGCCCTGCTCCGACGCGTCGATCGCGAGCTGGGCGAGATAGTTGCGCAGCACGTATTTGGGGTTCACTGCGTTCATCGCGGTGCGGCGGTCGTCGTCGCTGTAGCCATCACGTGCGACTCGGGCGGAGTAGTTGCGCAACCATGCGACCGTTGCGGCCCGCACATCGCCCTGGAGCTCGGCGGGGGAGTAGTAGGCATCGAGCAAGGGTGCGAGTAGTGCGTCCTCGTCGTCGGTGTTGCCGGGCACTGAGGCCAGCCCTCGGAAGAACAGCGTCATGTCGGTCTCGATGGCCGGGAGAATGCCGGTGAGCGACTCGATCAGTTCCTTGTCGGCCTCGGCGTCGAAGTCAGCGATGCCGAGCTTGGCACCCATCATCGCCGGCCACTCCACGTTGAATCGGTCGACGAACCCCTCGAGTCCGGCCTGGAGTGGCTCGACCTCTTCGATGAGCGGGTAGAGCGCGTTGGCGAGCTGGGTGAGGTTCCACTGGCAGATCGAGGGCTGGGCTCCGAAGCGGTAGCGCTTGAACTGGTTGTCGGTGGTGTTGGGGGTCCAACCGGGGTCGTAGTCCTCGAGCCAGCCATAGGGGCCGTAGTCGATCGTGAGGCCGTGAATCGACATGTTGTCGGTGTTCATCACGCCATGGACGAAGCCCACCCGCTGCCAATGGGTGACCATGTCGGCGGTGCGGCGGCTGATCTCGGCGAACCACTCGGCGTAGACCTCAGGCGACGGTTCGCCGAGCTCCGGGAAGTGGGTGCGGATCGTGTAGTCGGCGAGCAGACGGAGGTTGTCGACGTCTTGTCGCCAGGAGAACAGTTCGAAGTTGCCGAACCGGATGAACGACGGAGCGGTGCGACACACGACGGCACCGGGCTCGAGCGCGGGTCGGCCGTCGTAGAACATGTCTCGCATGACCTTGTCGCCGGTGAGTGACAGGCTCAGGGCCCGGGTGGTGGGCACACCGAGGTGGTGCATGGCCTCGCTGCAGAGGAACTCGCGAATCGAGCTGCGGAGCACGGCAAGGCCATCAGCGGTGCGCGAGTAGGGAGTGGGCCCGGCGCCCTTGAGCTGAAGGGTTTGTCGGTCACCGTTTGGTCCGATCAGCTCGCCGAGGGTGATCGCCCGGCCGTCGCCGAGTTGACCGGCGAAGTTGCCGAATTGGTGGCCGGCGTAGGGCATTGCGTAGGTGTCCATGCCGGGAAGCAGCTCGTTGCCGGTGAACACCGCGGCGAAGCGGTCGGCCGCATCGCCGTCGGCTTCAGCGGCATCGATCCCCAGCTCATCGAGCATCTCGGGAGACACCGCGAGCAGAGATGGAGATTCCGTCTTCGCAGGAGTGACACGACTGAAGGCCGCGCCGCTGACCTGGCGGGGCCGATTCTCGTCGGAGGGATCCGCGGGCAGCTCCGCAGTGAACGAGTTGTCGAACTCCAGTTGGTCGAGCCGCATTTTGGCTACCTCCTGAAGTCCAGCCTACGGAGTCGTACCCTCGGAGGCATGAAGATCGGTGAGCTGGCTGAACGTGCGGCCGTATCGACCAAGACGATCCGCTACTACGAGTCGATCGGGCTGCTGCCCGAACCGGCTCGCCTGCCGTCGGGCTATCGCGACTACGACGACGGTGCCGATGAGCGTTTGCGGTTCATCCGAGACGCACAGGCGAGCGGGTTGTCGTTGGCTGAGATCGAATCGGTGCTCGAGTTGAAGGACACCGGTCAGAACAGTTGCGCGCACACGAGATCACTGCTCGACCGCCACCTGGCCGACCTCGACATGCAGATTGCCCGGCTCGTCGAGGCGCGCCGTGAGCTCGCACAACTGTCCGGACGTGCCGGGGCGCTCGACCCGACTGGGTGCACCGATCCCAATCGATGTCAGGTAATCAGCGCCGACGCTTGACCTTCCTGTCGAATGGAAGGTTTAGGCTTGCGGTATGGCCACCGCGACCCCCG